>OMTA01000101.1 GCA_900313895.1 uncultured Eubacteriales bacterium
TGTCTGACACATCCGTCACCGTTCTCTGTGATGTGAAGAATCCGTTATGCGGCGAAAATGGCGCAACCTACACCTTTGCCGGACAAAAAGGAGCAACTCCCGAAACGATGAAACTGCTCGAAAACGGTATGCAGAACTACCGCGGCGTGATTCGCAGGCAGTTTGATATCGACTGCGACACGATCGAAGGCACAGGCGCGGCAGGCGGATTAGGCGCGGCGCTGAAAGTCTTTCTGCACGCGACCATGCAGTCGGGCATCGAGACGGTATTCGATCTGATTGGCTTTGATGATTTGCTCGACGGCGCTGATTTGGTCGTGACAGGGGAGGGCAGAGCGGATTCGCAGTCCGTTTGCGGCAAGGTGATGCAGGGCGTCGCTCTGCGCGCAAAGGCGAGAGGAATCCCCGTATACGGCTTGTGCGGATCGCTCGGCGACGGCGCACAGCTGCTCTATGACTGCGGCGTTACCTCGCTGTATTCGCTTGTCGATGAAAACACGAGCGTTGAGGAAGCGATGACAAACGCCGAGGATGTTTACTATCACGCGGCTGTTCGGATGTTCAGCCAAATCAAGAGGGATAAAGCATGAAGTATTTGGATTGTATTTCGGTCGAGAATATGCGCGAGAGCGACCGTATGACGATCGAGAAAGTTGTGTCGGGGCGCACGCTGATGTACCGCGCCGCGATGGGCGTTTTTCGCGCGGTAAATTGGCACGGCGAGATCGTGATCGCGGTCGGCGGCGGCAACAACGGGGGCGACGGTTACGCGCTGGCGTGTATCTTAAAGCGCAACAACTATACCTGCCATATCGTCAAACTCAGCGAGAAGCTGACCGACGACAGCGGGTTCTATGCAAAATGGGCTGAGTCGCTCGGTGTACCTTGTGAAGCATATGAGAACGGAGCATTTGCCGATGCCGATGTCATCGTCGATTGTCTGCTCGGTACAGGTTTTCAGGGCACCTTGCGCGAGCCGTGGTTGAGCGCGGTGCAGGAGATCAACAGCAGTAAAGCAGAGGTCGTCAGTGTGGACATCAACAGCGGAATGAACGGCGATACAGGCGAGGCGGAAACTGCCGTACAGTCGGATATCACAGTCACGATCGGCTATGTCAAGCGCGGTCTGGTGTCGGCGAACGCCGCCCGATATATGAAGAAGCTCGTCGTCGCAAACATCGGCATCGTCCTCGCCAAAGCGGAAGATAAGATCGTCACTGTTGTCGCAGATACACAGCTTGATGATGGTTGTATCCCCGCACCCGATTACCTGATGATGGAGCCGATCGACGTCAGCCGTGAAGAATTGCCAAATTGAACAGCATGATCCCGTTTTGAACGCAAGTATTCTGTTGATACTTGCGTTTTCTTTTGTAAACAGTCTCAAACAAAGTTTCTTTTCAAAGAAGCGATTATTGGACTTTCTGTTTTGTATAATGGGTATAAGGAAAAGAACCTATCTACCAACACAAAGGAGAAAATGTCAGGAAATTCAAAATCGGTTTCAGCGCGGAAGAAAAGAAAGAGAACACTGCACGAGAGGTTCGGCAGGAAACAAAAGCCGAGGTCAAGCCGAAGCCCTCGCTGGTGGATATCCGCTTC
Source organism: uncultured Eubacteriales bacterium (assembly GCA_900313895.1). Taxonomy (GTDB): domain Bacteria; phylum Bacillota; class Clostridia; order Oscillospirales; family Acutalibacteraceae; genus Ruminococcoides. Next base: position 1,603 of record OMTA01000101.1, read on the forward strand.
CCCGATATCTACAAAAGCTATACCTATTATAACGACCGCTTCGACCTGCATGAGGGCGATACCGTTTTCGTCGACGGCAAGCTTGAGGGAGTCGCGGGCAGGATCGTTGCCGTTACCTACAATTTCAAGATCAAGCTGTCCGACTACAAGCGCGTCATCAGCGTTGCCGATACCGACGTGAAGGGTCAGCTGTATTTTCATAAGGCTAAAGTCGTATCGTTTGATCCCACTACCATTCCGTTCGGCAAGATTGCGTCATGGTACTTCCCTCCGACCGATCCAGAAGATATCGTCAGCGGAGAGGATGACAGCACGATCCTTCTCGATAAGCCCGAAACGTGGAAGGCTGACATCGACCCGAGCGAGTATGAGGATATCGACGATTACCTCGGCGTGGTGTATCTCAGCCTTGATAACGGCGCCGGCAAAGCGATCGTGAAGGGGAGGAGTCATCATGCAGTCGAGTTCTTCTATGAGAACGGCGAGATCAGCAAGCTCACCTGCGACTGCTACAGCGCGGGAATGTGCGAGCATGAGATCGCGGCGCTGTTTCAGCTTAGGCACAAGCTGAAATGGATCGAGGAAAACTACGCCGATGATTTTCAGAAAACAGCCTATTTTGCGGAGCTTGACAAAGCGGCGTTCTGCAATATGGTGCTGATGAGCCGACAGAACGGCTCATTTCAAATCGGATAATACAAATACATAACAACTTATATAGAGTGCGCGAGGGACAAGCCGTGCGCTCCGTAATATTGAAAACAATATTCTCCATAATCAGTATCTTTCACGGAAAGAGCTGATTGACGATATCCGAGAAGCCGTCAGTGCAAATATACATTGGAATGATTTTTTATGAAAAAGAGAAGTATGATTCTCCTCAGCGGGCATTTTGTGTTGCGCGCTATACGGCTCGTCTTTCTCCGACGGGGATAATTGACATGTATTCTTACTTTTGATACAATACTATCATTAAAATGCTTTGGATCTGTGTGGTGAAACTATGGTTTATTTCAATTATATTGCAATGGGCTTGATATGCGTCTTTATCCTGATCGCGGCATTGGTGAAAAAGCGCAGACCGCTTTCGGAGCGCTTTGATCGGCTGATCGAGAGCAGAAGGTTCGAGATCGTTTTCATAGCCGTTCTTTTGATCGTCGGCGCCGCGCTGAGGCTGATCGGGCTTTCCGAGCTGCCTGCGGGCATGAATCAGGACGAGGCGAGCATCGGCTATGATTCGTGGGCTATCGCGAATTACGGCGTGGACAGAAACGGATATCATAACCCCGTCTATCCCGTCGCATGGGGCGCGGGTCACGGTCCGTTCTATATGTACGCCGCCTCGCTGTTTATCAAATTATTCGGCAACAGCCTCTTTGTCTACCGCCTGCCGCAGGCGCTGCTCGGCGTGCTTTCCGTGTTTGTCCTGTATCTTTTGCTGAAAAAGACGACGGATCGCTTCACCGCGTATATCGGCGCTCTGCTGCTCTGCGTCTCTCCGTGGCATATCATCAGCTCGCGGTGGGGACTGGACGCTAACCCCGCTCCGTTTCTGATCCTGTTCGGCTTGTACTTCTTCGTCAAGGGCTGTCAGGACAAAAAGACATGGTCTTACGCTTTGTCGGCGGCGCTGTTCTCTTTGTCGCTGTATACCTACGCCTCTACCTATATCGTCGTGCCCATCATGCTGATCATACTGGTGGTATATGCTTTGGTAAGGCGCTATCTCACTGTAAAGCAGCTTGTTATCAGCGGCGTCGTTTGTATCGTGATCGTCGTCCCTCTGGCGATGTTCTGGGTCGTCAACCTATTCAAGCTGCCCGAGATCCATACCGCCTTGTTCAGCGTACCGCGTCTTACGGCGCTGAGATCGAACTCGGTGTTCCTGCCCTTCGATCAGGAGTTCTTCGGCAATGTGCTCAAGAACATCGGCAACCTGCTCTCTCTGCTGTTCTCATACCCTGTCAGAGAGCTGCATAATATTATAGACGGCTTCAACATCATCTACGTGTTTACCTTCCCTCTGTTCCTGTTGGGCGGCTTTCTGTCATTCAAGCGCGCGATCAAGCTGAAATCGGATCGTTTCGATTTTGCGATGTGCGCATGGTTTGTCGCCGCCTTCATTTTCTCGCTGATCGTTCGCCAGAACATCAACCGCATCAATGTCCTTTTCATACCGGTCATCTATTTTGTAGCGGTAGGTATCAGATTCTTAGCCGACCGACAGCGGGAGCTGTGCGCCGTTGTGCTGTGTCTGATCATGGCGGGCTCGGGCTTGTTCGTAAAGTCTTACTTTGGGCCCGAGTACAGACAGCAGATAGGGGCGCAGTTCATGCACGGCTTCGGCGAGGCGGCGCAGTATGCCGATTCGCTTGACAGAAACACCGTCTATTGCGCCGACCTGTATACCGACGGAAGAGTGAACGGCGGATATCTTCTTTTGATGTATTACTGCAAGATCGATCCCACGCGCTTCAACAGTACCGTGCAGTATTACAATAACGACGCTGAGTTCCGCTTCGCGAAGAGCTTTGACAGGTATAACTTCGTTCTTCCTCAGGATATGACGGCGGACGAGTATCAGGACGATGTATTCATTCTTCCGAGCGATTACGCGAACCGATTCGATTTACGGTATGATATAAAGCAATTTGATAACTTCATCGTTGTCAGCAGATCACGTTAAAAAAATAAGAGGCTGTGAAAAAACGCAGTCATTGCGAGCCTGGGGGTTCCCCGCGGCATTCCCACAAAGCCAAGATATAACCTTGGGAAATTGCCGCGTCGATCGCTCCTCACAATGACAACTGCTTGTTTTTTCACAGCCCCTTGCTGTTTAAGAAAGAAGTATTATGTTTTATTATTTATAAATAGGTATCATGCTTTGCTTTTAGATAACGCCGGTGCCGCTTCCTCTTTCTCTTTGAACAACTGTCTGCTCAGATAGACGACATATGCGACATATACCAGCGTATTGGTCACGCACAGCACCGTGCTGTTGGTGCTCAGCTGGAACAGCACGGTGCTGTAGGTAGCGATAGAGGTGAAGTACATCAGCACCAGCAGAGGAATGGTTTTGACGAACCAGAACGCGAGCATCAAGCCGAGTATCTCATAGATAAAGCTGTATCTTTCGTGCATGGACGGCAGGAACAGTACGCAGGTGTAGCTGATCAAAAACGCCATGATCAGCACGTTTTCGAGCGTGAAGGCTACTTTCTTCTTCAGCCATGCGATGATCAGTACCAGCAACACTGCGAACGTGAGCAAGATCGCGACGGTGCTGAATTCCTTATAAAAGCTGTCCAGCCCCTCTGTTTTGAACAACAGCCAGAAGGACGGATAATTCATCGCCATGCTTTTATATTCGGAGGTCTGCTTGAGGTATATGGTGAATATTTCCTTGAAGCCTCTTCCCATGAAAAGCCCCGGCAGGGACAAAACGACCATCACCGCGGGAATGATCAGGAAGTACAGGATCGAGAAGCGCTTCTTATAAAGGTATACGAACAGCAGGAACGGCAGGATAAAGATTGCCTGCAGCTTGAAGGTCAGCGCAACGCCGAACAGGATCAGCGAGCTGACGTATTTTTCCTGATAGATATGGTATACCGAGAAGATACAGAAGAAGGTATATATCACGTCACACTGAGCCCAGCATGCCGAGTTGAGAAACACCAGCGGAGACATGAGCACTGCCGCGTACGCGATCAGCGCCTTTAGCCCCGGACGCTTCGAGAAGCTCTTGTATATGACATAGGCGACGAGGCCTGCCGTCAGAAAATCAAATACGCAGGAAAACAGCTTGTATGTGTGCAGCGCCTTGATCGGCAGGTAGGTGAACAGCGCGATGATCGTCTGATACAGGATATTGTAGTTGCCTACAGGCTCCGACAGACCCGCAAAACCTTTCTCGGCTAAGGTGTCATACCACGGGATCAGGAAGTTATACGCGTCGATGGAGAGATGGTCGAACAGCAGCGCTCGGATCGCGATCGCCGCCGCCGAGAACCGCCTCGTGGCCGGGACCGGGAACCGAAGATATGAAGATCCTGGCCGGTATTGTAAGCTATAATCCCGATCTTGCCCGATTGCGGGAGAGTATCCTCGCGATCGCGGGGCAGGTGGAGCATACGCTCGTAATCGACAACGCCTC
>OMTA01000225.1 GCA_900313895.1 uncultured Eubacteriales bacterium
GTATCAAGCAGTTTATCTACAGCTATTTTGACCAGCTGCTCACCTACGGTATGGCAGTGGGCGAAGTCGTGCCTGACACGACCGGCAGAGGGATCGCCGCGCTGTATAACGCGCCGGTCGAATCCGTCGAGCTGAAAACCGGCAGTAATCCGCTGGATGTACGCATTTGCGCGAAGGGTTACGGCGTATCGCGCGAGGTGGCGCGTCCCGAGCTGATCTGCGTCAGCCTGCTTAATCCTGATCCGGGTACGCTCAAGGGCAACTCGATCCTCAACGGGCTTCCGTTTGTCAGTGAGATCCTTCTGAAGATCCTTGACAGCGTCGGACAGAATTTTGAGAGGGTCGGCAACGTCCGTTTCGCGGTGACCTACAACCCGCCCGCGGGAACCTCGGCGATGAACGCGAAACAGCGCGTCAATGAGATCGCGGGCGAATGGAGCCGCGCGATGCGCGATAAGGGCAGGGTGTGCGACTTTGTATCGGTCGGCGATGTGTCGATCAGGGCGATCGGCGCGGATAACCAGATCCTCGACTGTGACGTGCCCGTCAGGCATATCCTCGAGCAGATCGTCGCGAAGCTCTCGATCCCGCCGTTTCTGTTGGGATTTTCATGGGCAACGACCGAGAGGATGTCCTCACAGCAGGCGGATATCCTCACCTCAGAGCTGGACTATTACCGCTCGCTGCTCAGCCCGGTACTGTTGAAGATCGCGCGGATCTATCTCAACTGTAGGGGACTGGATCCGCAGGTCGGGATCGAATGGGAGAATATCAGCTTACAGGATGAAACAGAGCTGGCGACGGCGCGACTGGATAACGCGCGCGCCGCTCAGATCGAAGCAACGCTCACGGAGGTGAAGGAATGAAAAAAGGCATGGTGATCAAAAACGCCGTCGAGATGGAGCTCAGCGAGGAGATGGCGCTTGTCAATACCTACTCGCGCCGCGAGCTGAGCGCGGACGAGGTGTATCTGTTCTCAGTCGTGCTCTGTGACAATGACATCGACAGGGACAACGAGCGCTTTACCGTCGAATCGCTGTTTGAGCTTGAAAAGCTCTTTGTCGGCAAGACGGGCATCATCGACCATGATCCGACCGCCAAAAATCAAAAGGCGCGGATCATCTCGTGTAAGGTCGAGAGCGTGGAAGGCATGACGACGGCGCTCGGGGACGCATTGTTCCGCCTGACAGCGCGCGCCTATATTCGCCGCACCGAGGCAAACAGCGAGCTGATCGAGGCGATCGAGGCAGGTATTGTCAAGGAGGTCTCGGTAGGCTGCAGCGTCGCAAAAACCGTTTGCTCTGTCTGCCGCAACGAGATGCGCTCGCCGCTATGCAATCATATCAAGGGTCGCGCGTATGACGGCGAGATATGCTACGGCGAGCTGTGTGAGCCGACCGATGCGTATGAGTTCAGCTTTGTCGCGGTTCCTGCCCAGAGAGCCGCCGGCGTTATCAAAACAGGAATCAAGGAGAAGAATATGGAAACGATCAAAACGCTGCTGAGCAGCGAAAAGGACGTCGTCCTTGAGAAGAGCGATATGGAGTCGCTCAGGGTGTATGTCGGCGAGCTGGAGAAAAAGGCGCAGTACGCCGACGCTTATCGTGCCGAGCTGTGCGAAAGGCTCAAGAAGAATGTCGCCGCCATGCGTATCGGGATCGACTACGATACATCAAAAAGCATCATGGAAAAGCTCGATGTGAACGAGCTTCAGGCGTTGATCAAGGCGTTTGATAAACAGCCCGCTCAACAGGCGGCGCCGCAGCTGTGGCGCGGATCAGCCGATGAATCCATCGGCAATACCGAATTCAGAATTTAACGGAGGTAATCGATGAATATCAAGTTTTCAGGTTTTAACGAAAATGTGCTGACCTTTGAATATACCGGCACACTCAATCAGGGCGACCTTGTCAAGATGACGACTTCCTGCAAGGTCACTAAGGCTGCCGCCAACGACAGCTTTATCGGCGTATGCGTGAACACCCGCAACGGCTATGCCGCGGTGCAGCTGAACGGCTATGCGGAGATCGCAAAAAGCGGTACCGTCAACGTCGGCTATCAGAAGCTCGTATCCGCCGGCAACGCGGTCAAAACCGCTGAGACAGGGATCGATCGCCTTGTCATTTATGTAGACGACACCAAAGTCGGCATCATTCTTTAAGGAGGGAATACTATGGCAAAATTTGAAACCATCAACCTTGAAAAGGGTATGTATCAGAACGGCAGATCACTGACCGAGGTGCTGGAAGCGCTCGATCCCAGCGAGGAGTACAAGGGTACTTCGATGGAGGGTCTGGATGCGTTCTCGCGCCAGCTCAAGCGCTTTGACATCAAGGTCAGCGGCAAGGGCAGCGACACCGTTGAGAAGTTCTTTATGACTTCCAACTCCGCGGCGCTGTTCCCCGAGTATGTCAGCCGCGCCGTTTACACCGGTATGGAGGAGGCGGATGTCCTTGGCGACGTCGTCGCCACCGTCACAAAGATCGACGGTATGGACTATCGCTCCATCACCTCAACTCCCGGCGAAGATGACAAGAGTCTGATGAAGGTCGCCGAGGGAGCGTTCATCCCGACGACTGAGATCAAAACAAACGACAATCTGGTCAAGCTCCACAAGCGCGGCAGAATGTTGGTATCTTCCTATGAGGCGCTGCGTTTTCAGCGTATCGATCTCTTTACCGTGACCCTCAAGCAGATCGGCGCGTATATCGCCCGCGCTCAGCTCAAGGACGCTGTCGATGTGATCGTCAACGGCGACGGCAATAACAATGCCTGCGCTACCGTCAGCGCGGCGACCTCCGGCAGCCTGAGCTATGCCGATCTGATCGCTCTGTGGGGCGCGCTTGCTCCCTATGAGCTGAACACCATCCTCGCGCCCACCGCGGCGATGAGCAAGCTGCTCTCTATCGACGAGATGAAGGACGCTGTC
>OMTA01000032.1 GCA_900313895.1 uncultured Eubacteriales bacterium
GCCTGGATCGGCTCTGTGCGTTTGACAGCGTGCTGCCCGCGGATTCCCGGCGTTTCGCGTTCTTTACCGCTGTGCGGGAATGCCGCATTTCCTGGGAGGGCGGCGAATTGACCGTGCCCGCGGGCACCAGCGCCCTGCTGCCTGCCGACGGATACGATTTGAGGGTCAAAGCGCCTGCTGCCCTGCTGGCGTATCCGGCTGTGGGATGATGTATCGAAAGAAGAGATTATGGCCATTTTGCACAAAGAATACAGGGGATTATTAACAGTTCTCCTGAAAATGTAAGAAATGGTATAAAATCATAAAAAATCTGATAAAATAGCTCCCGCGGCACTTGCAGTGCGGCGGGAATTTTGATATAATGAAACGGGTGAATGATCGAAAATGGACTTTTTTGAAAGAATAAATATCCAGAATGAAGCAATTCAGGGGAGCAAAGGTGTAATTTTGGATAAGTTTACCACCCTCCGCGTGGGTGGCCCGGCGGACTATTTTGCCGAACCCGGCAGCGAAGAAGCGGCAGCCGCGCTGCTGAAAGCAGCGCGGAAAGAGAAAATCCCCGTGCTGCTGATGGGCAACGGTTCCAATCTTTTGGTGCGGGACGGCGGCTTCCGGGGGCTGGTGATTCGCCTGGGTAAGGCGTTCTCCGGCATCACGCGGAAAGAAAACTGCCTGTATGCCCAAGCGGGCGCGCTGCTCAGCGCGCTGGCCCGGCAGGCGCAGGAGGCGGCGCTCACGGGGCTGGAGTTTGCCCAGGGCATTCCCGGCTCCGTTGGCGGCGGGGTGTATATGAACGCCGGGGCTTACGGCGGAGAACTGGGAAATGCGGTGGATTTCGTCCGCGTTTTCGATGGCAGCGCCGTGCGCGATATTCCCGGCAGTGAGATGCGTTTTTCTTACCGGCATACCCGCGCCATGGAGGAGCCCTGGGTCATCCTGGGGGCGCAGTTCCGCCTGACGCCCGGCGACCCCAAGGAAATCGAGGCGGCTATGCGGGACTACGCTGCCCGCCGCAAGGAAAAGCAGCCGCTGGAATACCCCAGCGCGGGCTCTTTTTTCAAGCGTCCCGCCGGACATTTCGCCGGGGCGCTGATCGAAGGCGCGGGGCTCAAGGGCCTGTCCGTCGGCGGCGCGCAGGTCAGCGAAAAACACGCCGGGTTTCTGATTAATAAAGGCGGGGCTACGGCGGCAGATTTCCTGAAGCTGATGGAGGAAGTGCAGGAGCGCGTGATGGAAAAGTACGGCGTGCGCCTGGAGCCCGAAGTGCGTATCGTGGGGGAGGACCCATGAGCTTCTCCGGCGATGTGAAGGAAGAGCTGCTGCGCATCCAGCCGGAAAAAAACTGCTGTATGCTGGCGGAACTCAGCGCGCTGACCCAGTGCTGCGCGTCCCTGCGGCTGGCGGGCGGCGGCAAAATTCGCGTGGTCTATGAAACGGAAAACTCCGCGCTGGCGAAGCGAATCTTTCTGCTGTTGAAGCGCCGCATGGAAATCACGCCGCAGCTGGAATTCAAGCGGCACAAACGTCTGGGCGGCAGGCGGCTTTCCATTCTTACCGTGCCGGAAGCGGACAGCAGGCGGCTGCTGATCGCCCTGCGCATGATTCAGGAATCGGAGGCCGGGCCGGTGTTCAAGGGCGTGCCCCGCGCCGCCATGACGCGGCGCTGCTGCCGGGCGGCGTTCATCCGGGCTTCGTTCCTGGGCGGCGGGTCGGTCACCGCGCCCGAGCAGGAATATCGGCTGGAGTTTATTTCTTCCGCCACGCGCTCCGACACGCTGATCAAAATGCTGGAAAAAAGCGGCATCGAGGGAAGAGTGGCCCATCGACGGGACGGGGAGATCGTGTATGTGCGCAGGGGCGACGACGTGGTTTCCTGCCTCGCCCTGATGGGCGCGCACCGTGCGCTGCTGGACATGGAAAACACGCGGATTAACCGGGACGCCCGGAACCGCGCCAACCGGGCCCGCAACTGCGACGAAGCGAACCTGAAAAAGCAATTGTCCGCCGGGGAAAGCCAGGCGCAGGCCATCGTGGCCTATTCCCTGGCCCACAGCCTCAGCGGATTGCCCGCGGAGCTTCAGGAAATCGGCAGGCTGCGGATGCTCCATCCCGAAGCCTCGCTGGAGGAATTGGGCCAGATGCTGCAAAAGCCCATCGGCAAATCCGGCGCGAATCACCGGATGCGGAAGCTGATGGAGAGGATCAGGGAGTAGGAATTAGAAAAAAACTCCCGAAAACCAAAGACAGGACGGGGAACGGAAAGATGATCAGAAAGGTGCTCAATCTGTCCGGCGTCACGCCGTCTACCGCATACAGCATGATGGACGACCGGCGCAGGGATATTTCGCTGATCACGGTCAAAAAGTTTTGCGACGGTCTGGATATGACGTTGGGAGAGTTTTTCTCCTGCGACGACTTTGATTCTTTGGAACAAGAGATAAAATAAAAAAGCAACTGTTGTATTGATTATACAACGTTGCTTTTTTGTTTTGTTATGCCGCGGGCATACATTTATTTGTTTTGATTCTCATTTTCACCGAGCGGCTTTAACCCCTTATCATACAGGATCTCATTCGCGTCGATCAGGCTCATATTATGCAGGATCGAAAAGCTGATGATCGCGTCGCGACTGTCGCGCGGATACAACTCTCTCAGGCCTGCGATCTTGAGCAGCCGCTGCGTTTCCTCAAGGTTCAGCTTCAACCCGAAGCAGATCATGATCAGCTTATCGCGCGACGGCGATTTTCTTCCGTCAAAGATCTGGTAACCGTAGGTTCTGTCGATATTGGCGTTGCGGATCACCTCCGCCTTGGTCAGCTTCTTTTTTTCGAGAAGCTCGCCCAGTGCCTGAACCGTCGTACAGTCGATCAACTCGGCGCTGTTTTCAAAAAGGTATTCCTCGATGGTCGGCTTCTTTTTCAGGGTATCCAAAAGCTTGTCGGTAGATTTTTTCATAACTGTCTTCCCTTTTTCTGTTTTTATGCTACAATGATACTATATTGAATCCTCAAATATCAAGAGTGTGCTTATGAAAAGTTCGGAAAAATATGACCTGTGGCAGGTCGAAACGCTCCGTGAGCTGGACGAAAACCACGCGCTGGTCAAAAACCTGATCAACGGCAGCGTCATGATGCGATGTCGTCTGCCGGCGGAAAGCTATCCGCTGATGAAGAAGCTCTCTTCCCTGCGGCATCAAAACCTGATGGCGGTATACGACTGCGAGATCATCGACGGCTGTTGTATCTGCCTGTGCGAATATATCGCCGGCGAGACCATCGAACAGAGGATCAGCCGTTGCGGAACATTCAGTGAACAGCAGGCGTCTGAGATCCTCTCGCAGATCTGCGACGCGCTGACCGCCCTACACAGCGAGGGGATCATCCATCGCGATGTGACCGCCTCCAACGTGATGCTGAGCGATACCATGACGGTAAAGCTGATCGATTACGATATCGCCAGAGCCGTCAAAGAAAACGCCTCCCGCGATACCCGGATCCTCGGCACCGCCGGCTACGCCGCCCCGGAACAGTTCGGCTTTTCCCAAACGGGCGTCCGGTCGGATATCTACGCCTGCGGCGCGCTGCTCAACGTCATGCTGACAGGCGCGCTTCCGGGCGAAAAACGTTATCCCGGGTCGCTGTCGGAGGTGATCGCCTACTGCATCGAGATCGACGAAAACAAGCGCTATTCTTCCGCCGCCGAGCTGAAGCTCGCGCTGACAAAAAAGCATCATCGTTCTCCGGAGGAGCTGCACGGCAGATTTCGTCCGCTTCCGGGATTTCGTTCAAAGAATCCGGTATTAAAGCTACTGACGTCTCTCTGTTTTGCCGTCTACGGATTGCTGACGATAGAATTCGTCAGAAGACTCATTACAAATATCAGCCGTCTGAATTCCGACAGCACCGATCTTTCCGCGCTGAAAGGAATCAGGAGCGATTGTCTTCTCGCGCTGGTATTTCTGATCCTGCTGACCCTAATCCCCTATCTCACTTTCGGAGACGTCGGACGCCTGTCCCGCAGGATCAGTCCGAGCGACTACCTTCGCGGCGAGCGGATAATGAAATTGATCGGATGGCTGTCGATCATCGCGGGGATCCTCGTCATGCTCTTTGTCCGTCCGTGACCGGCGACAAGACGGCTCGCCTATATGATAACAGAAAAGTATCTCCCGCGGTATGCCGACAGCATACTGCGGGAGATTCTCTGTCATACGCAAAAAGCGAGGCGTCGAACGCCTCGCTTTCATTTTGCTTTCTGTTTCAGAGCTGATTAGTCAGCTACGAAGAATACATCCATGCCGGTGGTCTCGCCGTCAGCTACGATGTAAGCCTTGGACTCTTCGGGCTTAACATAAACGGTGTAAGCCTTCTTGCCCTTGACAACCTTCTTGACGTTCTTCTCGATGTCCTTGACGGAAACGGTAGCGCCGCCGAACTGGATGTAGAGATCGAACTTAGGATCAACCTTCTTAGCGGGAGCCTTCTTAGCAGCTGTCTTGGTAGCAGCAGCCTTAGTCTCGGTCTTCTTAGCAGCAGTCTTGGTAGCAGCAGCCTTGGTCTCGGTCTTCTTAGCGGTTGTCTTCTTAGCGGCTGTCTTAGTCTCAGCAGCCTTAGTTGTTTTCTTTGCAGTTGCCATAATAAAAATCCTTCTTTCTGAATTGTTCGGGAGCGTTCCCGATTTTTTTACTCAGTTCGCAAGTTGCATCTCTTGCTTACAACTCGTATTATATCTACCAATTATACGGTTGTCAAATCAATTTCGATTTTTTGTTTGAATCAACAAATGCGGTGATTCCGCATACGGTTTGTTCGGTATAGTTGACGGAACTTTTTTGCACAAAAAACGAAAATGGCGATTTTTTGTTGTGGTAGTTTGACAAAAACTCAAGAATATTTTGTGCAGATTCACAGGGTAATATTCGGGACTTAGACAAAGTAAACAGTTTCTTGTAAAAAAAGCTGTATATTTTTACCGACAGACAATTGCGCGATCAAAAAAGCTCTGTTATAATTGAGTACGAAAAATGGGACTGAAACAAACGAGGTAATTATGCTGTCATCATTTACGGACGTCGGGCAGCAGGTGCTGGTGCTGTTCATTCTGATCGGCGTCGGCGCGCTGCTCACAAAGCTCGGCTTCATCACCGAAAAGGGCGCCGCCTCCATGACGGACGTCGTGCTCTACGCGGTCACACCCTGCGTCATCATCAACGCCTTCCAGCGCGAGTATCGCCCCGAGCTGCTCGGCGGATTGCTGACCGCCCTGCTGTGCGCCTTTTTGATCATGCTGGGATCGGTACTGCTCGCGGAGCTTTTGTATCGCAAAAAAGCTATCTCCCGCGCGGTCGTGCTGAAATTCTCTCTGGTATTTTCCAACTGCGGATTCATGGCGCTGCCGCTGCAGGAAGCCGTCCTCGGAAAAGACGGCGTATTCTACGGCGCGGCATACATCGCGGTATTCAATATCTTTATGTGGACATACGGACTGATCACGATGAGCCGCAAAACGGAGCTGCGATCCGCGCTCAAGGCGATCATCAATCCCGGCGTCATCGGTACCTTGATCGGCGTGCTTCTCTTCATCTTCTCCGTCAAGCTGCCGCCTGTCATCTCTTCCCCGATCCGTTTTCTCGCCGCGCTCAACACCCCTGTCCCGATGCTCGTGATCGGCTACCACCTGATGCACGCCGACCTGAAAAAGGTGCTGACGGATAAGGACGCGTATTTCGCGATGGCGATGCGCCTGATCCTGATCCCGCTCGCTAGCCTCGGCGTTTTGTATCTGTGCAAGGTAGATCCGACCGTCTCCGCAGCCGTCGTGATCGCCGTCAGTTCTCCTGTCGCGGCGTTCACCACCATGATGTCCGCAAAATACAGAAGAGATACCATGCTCAGCGCAGGCATCGTATCCGCGTCCGCGTTATTCTCGCTGATCACCATGCCGCTGATCGTCGGCTTGGCGATGTATATACTATAGTTTAACACAGTCATAACCGATAGGTTTGGAGGATCATATGGCAAAAAATCCGAAACAGAAACAAAAGCTCTTATACATCATGAAGCTCTTCATGGAAAAGACAGACGAGGACTACGGCGTGACCGTCGCCGATATCATCGAGTACCTTTCCGAGTACGATATCGCGGCGGAGCGCAAGAGCATTTATAACGACATCGAGACCCTGCGCGATTTCGGACTGGATATCGTCAAGACGAAGGTCGGCAAGATTTCCCTGTTCAGCCTTGTTTCCCGCGACTTCGAGATCCAGGAGTTGAAGCTATTGGTCGACGCGGTACAAAGCTCCAAATTCATCACCCAGAAAAAGAGCCGCGAGCTGATCAAAAAGATCGAGAATCTCTCGTCCGAGAACCAGGCGAAGGAGCTGCACCGTCAGGTCATCGTCGCCAACCGCGTCAAGAACCAGAACGAGGATATCTATCGCAATATCGACAGCATCTCCCGCGCGATCAACAACCGCAAAAAGATCAGCTTTTTCTATACTAAGTGGGAGGTCTCCCGCACCGGCGTCAAAAAGGTCGTTCGCGTACGCCGCCATGACGGAAAGCGCTATCTCCTGACCCCGAAGTCGCTGACATGGGACGACGAGAACTACTACCTGATCGCCTATGACGCCGATTCGGATATGCTCAAGCATTTTCGCGTCGATAAAATGGAAGACATCGTCGTCGAGACCGCCCGCGCCGACAGCACCAAGGCGGTTGATAAATTCGATATCGCCGCCTACACCAAGCAGGTGTTCGGAATGTACGGCGGCGAGCTGGTCAACATCAAGCTGCGTTTTGACGATTCGCTGATCGGCGTCGTCGTCGATCGCTTCTCCGACAAGGTGTTCATCAGTCCTAACGCCGACGGCACCTTCACCATTAGCACCGAGGTCATGCTCTCTCCCCAGTTCTTCGGATGGCTGTTCTCCTTCGGCGACAAAGCAAAGCTGCTCACCCCGAAATCCGCCAAAGAACAATTCAAGGCATATCTCGACGAGGTATCGGCGGTTTATTAAGGTAATAAAGAAATAGGACGCTCGCGTCCAAAGTCCCGTTTATCGTCACATTGATCCTGTATAATCATACTTGCGGGGAACTCCCGTAATACATCGGGCTCCCCGAAAAAGGATGTGACGGTATGCTGAACTTTTGTGTGTTCGTATTTATCATCGCGGCGATCTGCGCCATCGTAGGCATGATGGTGCGGCCGACGGAATTCTTTACGGTTTATAAAAAGAGGTAACCATGCAGAGCATCATATTAGCGTCAAAATCCCCGCGGCGTCAGGAGCTGATCCGCAACATCACCGATGATTTTGAGGTCATCGTCTCCGACGTCGAAGAGACCCTTCCCAAAGGGATCACCCCCGAAGAAGCGCCGGTCTATCTCTCGGCGATCAAGGCAAGAGCGGTTGCCGCCGATCACCCCGACAGGATCGTCATCGGCGCCGACACGGTCGTCATCCTCGACGGCAGGATCCTCGGAAAACCACACGACCGGGACGACGCTTTTCAGATGCTCCGATCCCTCTCGGGAAAAAACCATACCGTAGTCACCGGATGCACCGTCGTTCTGGGTGACAGGATCCGCTCCTTCGGTGAGAGCGCTCGCGTTACGTTCTACCCGTTAAGCGACAGGGAAATTGAAGACTATCTCGATACCGGCGAACCCTTTGATAAAGCGGGCGCCTACGGCATCCAGGGCAAGGGCTGTCTGTTCGTCAAAGGGATCGAGGGCGATTTCTTCAATGTTATGGGGCTTCCTGTCGGCAGGCTCAACCGCGAGCTGCGCGATTTTCTGTCAATCGAAACCGACTGAACCAACGAGGACTACGCTATGAAACACTTGTTTATTCTCAACGCATATGCGGGAACCAAGGATTCCACCCCTCAGCTCGAATCAAAGATCAAAGCGCTTGGTGATGATCCGGATATCGCGATCGAATATACCAAATACAAGGGCGACGCCACCGAGATCGCCCGTCGCTACGCAGAAACAGGCGAGCCTCTCCGGGTCTATGCCTGCGGCGGCGACGGCACGGCAAACGAAGCGCTCCACGGTATCCTCGGTCACGATAACGCCGCCTTAGGCGTCATCCCGATCGGCACGGGCAACGACTATGTCCGTTCCCTGCCCGCCGACCGCGAGAGCTTTCTCGATCCCGCCAAAATGGTCGCGGGAGATACCATCCGCGTGGATCTGCTCAAATGCAACGACGTCTACGCGCTGAACGTGATTTCGGCGGGCTACGACTGTGAGGTCGCCGACCGCGCTCAAAAGAACAAACGTCTGCCGCTGATATCCGGTCCCCTCGCCTACAAGCTCGCGATCGTCCAATGCCTCGTCACCAAAAGGAAGCATACCTTCACACCTTATGCCGACGGCAAGCGCATCCCTCTCAAAGAGGGCTACAAGACCCAGATGCTCGCCGTCGCCGCAAAGGGCAAGTACTACGGCGGCGGTATCAAAGCCACCCCGTGCGCCGCGCTTGACGACGGCATGATCGACTATATGTCCATCCCGACCGTCCCGATGCGCAAGTTCGCGACCCTGCTCGGGCCGTTCACCCGCGGCGAGCATATCGGTCACCCGAAGACCGCCTTCATCACCCACAGCAAATGCCGCGAGCTGAAGCTCGACAACGGCGGCAAGCTGAAGGTCAGTATCGACGGCGAGATGTTCGTCATGGATAACCCCGTGATCACCGTCGTCGAAAAGGCGCTCAACGTCATTATTCCCAAGGATTGACGCTGTCCCAAAATTCTTATTGATATTTATTATATAGAAAAATCTTGATTCTTCCCGCATTTTGTCGTATAATAAAAATGTTGTAGTATAAAATAGGACAGGAATGCGTCATGAGAATCGAGATCAAAAAACGCAAAAACCTGATAATCGCACTATTCATCACAGCATTGGCGATCGGCCTGTGCTGTGTTTTTGCTGCCTGTTCAAAGGCACAGGCGTCCTCCTCCCTCACCCGCGATCCTGTCTACACAAGCGCTGCGCCGACCGATATCTCACCCGACAGCGTCCTGACCGGCAGCGCGTCAAAATCGCTCGAGTATTCCGATCCGATGAGCAATCTTTACTCTCAAAAGATCTATACGCGCGAAAAGTGGCTCGCTGATCTGATGAAAACGCTCGATCTTCCGATAGCCGACAGAACCGACATCCAGACCGTTTTTCTCACCGCCTATCACAACGGCATCATCGACGATCCGAACCTTCAGCCCGACCACATTCTGACCCGCCGCTTTGTCGCCCAAACGCTTGTCAAAGCGCTCGGCTACTCCGCGCACGACTTCGCGCTTGCCGATGTCACGGATCCGGATTCCGATCTCAGCACCGTCGCCTACTACGGCTATTTTCTCCCCGATGACAGCGGCAATATCGATCCCGACGCGCTGATCACGGAGGAAGAATATCACCGCCTGATCACAGAGGTCTCCCGATACCATTCCCTCAGCGGCAAGACCATCCTCGCCTTCGGGGACAGCATCATGTACGGCAGCGGCAACCACGGCGTCGGCATCGCCGATCTTCTGGGCGAAAAATACCATATGACCGTGTACGACTACTCCGTCTCCGGCGCGACCTTCGGCTACTACAAGAGCCGCAGTCATATTCCCGACCAGATCCGTCGCGCATCCGGTACCGTCACCGACCCCGATATTATCCTACTCAACGGCGGCACCAACGATATGGAATACGTCGCGATGGGATCCGAATCTCCCGGTTATGAGGAATCCTTTCTCGACGAAAGCACCTTCGCGGGCGGCTTTGAGTACGCCTCCCTATTGTTGCAGACATATTGGCACGATACCCCCGTCCTCTATATCCGCGCCCATAATATGGATACGGTCGCGGACGCCAAAGAACAGCGGTACGGCACGATGGCGCTCGAGCTCGCCGAAAAATGGAGCCTCAGCTCTGTCGATATCTACAGCGATTCCGATCTCTGTACCGAAAAGCCCGAATATCGCAACGCCTACACCAGCTTCAAAGAAAAGATCGGACGGTGTGACGGCATCCACCCGACAGCCCTCGGCTATTCAAAATTCTATCTGCCCCTGATCGAACCCGCATTCGGTTCCCTGCTCGGCAAATAACCAAACATAAGAAAATCGTGCCTTCGGCACGCAATTTTCGTATTGCCATCGCCCGTGCGCACATCCAGTGCGCTACTGGGCGGGCACTATAAATCTTTTTTACTTTATAAGAAACGAGCAGTTTATCGGAAGCGTTTTTTCTATCCTATACAAGGAGAATCAGGGCTTTTTCTGCCCGCAATTCTCACAGAATTTTGATGTATTCATATTTCCGCAGGAACACCGCCACAGCGAGGGCTTGTCATCATTCTTTTGCAGCAGCGGATTGACCGGCTTCGGCGGTGGTACAGCCGCGATCATCCCGACTCTGCCCGCGGGATTTGCCGCCGCGATACGCATCGCGTCGCCCTGCGCCGCCGTCAGATGCGCCGCGCCCATCCTCGGATCGGTAAAGACCTTGTCACGCTCCAGACCCTGCAAAAGCCCCCTGTCCGCCTGCGCGATATCTACCTCGCTGATGGCGAGCGAGCAGACCGCAAAGCCTCTTTTTTCTGTCCAGAGCGCCGTCATCGCCTGCGCGATCTTCGCGGCGACCTCTTCACTCCGCGCGGAGATATCCGTCGGCGAAAGCGCGCCGTCCGAGCAGAGCCTCGACAGCGCCTCTCCCAGCGCGGACGCAAGCTCCGCCTGCAATTGCGGAAGAACCATGCTGACCTTGACCGTGCCGGCGGCATTCCCGCAGATATTGCGATAAAACGCAACGGGATCAACGATCCTGAACGAAAACATCCCCGCCATCGTGACATTGATATCCATCTCGGTCAGATGATGGCGATCCTTGATATTCACTGTCCTTGTCACCCTGAAGGGGTTCGAGTGGTGCTCCTTGAGATCCAGATACATGATGATCTGGTACACCGCCGCGACGCCGCCGTAGCCGAAGCGCTCCCACGACTGTTTGGCGATTCCTTTCAGCCCGCCCTTATGAAAAATGCTTTTGGATCGGTCGCTGTGAAAGGTATTCTCGCCGGGCGTATCATACACGCCGATGATCTCGCCGCGATCGACCGCGATCGCGCACTGACCGTCGCTCACGATGATCGTCGAGCCGTCGCTGATAACTTCCTTCTCGCCCTTGACGTTCGCCGAACGATCGCCGGATTTTCTGACGCCGCGCATGGCAAGTACATCCACCGGCATACTGTCGCAGGTGAATACCTCCAGCCATTGATCCGCCATCACGCCGCCGACCGAACCCGTCGCCGCCTTAAAAATTCCCATTCTTTACTCCTGTAACCGCGCTGTGATCCAACGCCTGCCGTAGGGATGAATATCGGTCGTCCGCGGATGAACAACACCCATCCTTACTGTAAAACCGGTTTCTTACGCGATACGTATTTACCGTGATTCTCCAGCACGATCTCGCCGTTACTGTATACGAGATTACCGCGCAGATACACCCTGTTGATGCTGCCCTCTGTCCTGACGCCCTCAAAGGGATTGTACCCGCAGGCGCTGTGACAGGAAGCCGCCGTGATCGTACTGTTGCCGCGCGGCTCAAAGATAACGATATCCGCGTCCGAACCGACCTTGATCGCACCCTTTTTCGGATACATCCCGTAGAGCTTCGCGGGATTCTCGCTGAGATAAGCGCACATCTGCTGTATCGAGATGCGTTTCTTTCTGACGCCGTAGGTATACATCAGGATCGCGCGCGTCTCGACCCCCGGCATACCGTTCGGGATCCTGGTAAAGTCATCCTTGCCCGCGCGCTTCTGCTCAACGGTAAAGGAGCAGTGATCAGTCGCTATCGTGTTGAGGTTATTGCTTTTGAGCGCCGTCCACAAGACCTTCTGATCCTCCGCTTTTCTCAGCGGCGGTGAACAAATATATTTCGAAGCCTCGTCAAAGGGCTTATCGTAAACGCTGTCGTCAAGCAGCAGATACTGGGGACAGGTCTCCGCAAAGACCTTCACCCCGCGCTGACGCGCACGCATGACCTCCAGATACCCCTCCGTCGTGCTCAGATGCACGATGATCACCGGCGCCTGCGCCGCCTGCGCGATCGTCAAAAACCGCCTGACAGCCTCCGCCTCCGCGTAATCGGGACGGGTCTTCGGATGGTTCTCGGGCGATACATCGCCGCGCGCGACGCTTTCCTCACGCAGCTTGCCGATGATCCCGGAATTCTCACAATGACAGCCGACGATGCCGCCGTATTTTTTCAGCTCGACCATCAGCTCATAGATCTCGCGGTCATTCAGCTCCATCGCGTCATAAATCATATAGACCTTGAACGAGGTCACACCCTGCTCGAACATTCCCTCAAGCTCCGCGCGCACATCCTCTCTCCAGTCGGAGATCGCCATATGAAAGGCGTAGTCGCACGAAGAATTCGCGAACGCCTTGACGTGCCAGTTGTTCAGCGCGTCCGACAGCTTTTCACCCTTGTTCTGGGTCGCGAAATCCACGACCGTCGTCACGCCGCCCGCGATCGCCGATTTGGTACCGCTCGAAAAGTCGTCGGCGGTGACGGTATCGCTGACCTCAAGATCAAAGTGTGTATGCGCGTCGATAAATCCGGGAAAAAGCAGCTTGCCGCTGACATTGACCGTCGACGCGTCGGTATGGATATGCTTGCCTACCGCGACGATCTTCTCGCCGGAGATCAGCACATCCGCTTTTTTCATTCCTTTGGACGATACCACCGTACCGCCCTTCAATAGTATCTTGCTCATTTTATACCTGAAATCCGCTAGCAGTTCTGCGGTTGCTCAAAGCAACGCCTCACTCCTAACTCCTCACTCCTGATTCTTTCATCACTGTCATGATCAACAGCTCCATATCCCTGCTCAGCTCATTAGGCTGATCGAGATCGACCTCAAATTCCCGATCCAGCCGCACCTTGACGCGACTTCCGCCGAGGAACAAAAATCCCTTGTTCGTGCTGTCGGCAAAGCCCGCTTCATCCATAAAGAGCGTCAGCTTGTCCCGATAGGGAGCGGACGCGTAGGGACAAAAGCTCGCACAGTTGCCGCATTCGTTGCACAGCCGGTCG
The DNA here is from genome assembly GCA_900313895.1 of uncultured Eubacteriales bacterium. Taxonomy (GTDB): domain Bacteria; phylum Bacillota; class Clostridia; order Oscillospirales; family Acutalibacteraceae; genus Ruminococcoides. The sequence continues at coordinate 13,113 of OMTA01000032.1, forward strand.
ATATGCAGGATCTCACGCCGACCGTCCGGCATCACGACCACCGTGTTCGCGCGGTTGGGACAAACGCTGACACAGTTCTCACAGACGGTGCTGCAGCTCAGGCAGGTCGCCGAAAAGCCGCACGGATTATCGTCGTCGATCTTCTTGCTTTCGATCGCTTCCTCAGGGGTCGCGAACGCCTGATACGGGATATCCATATCCTGCGCTTCCCCGATGATCTCGTCCGCCGCCTTCCGTGCGTCCGCGATACATTCGACCACAGTACACGGGCCGCGATTGCTGTCGCCGATATTATACACCTTTATACCGTCGATTTCGGTCACAAAGGGGACCCTGCCGCGCTCGTCGGGGATGATCCCGTATTTCTCAAAGAGGGACGTATCGACCGTCTCGCCGACTGCCGCGACCACCAGATCCGCGTCGATCTCGATCTGCTTTCCGGTCGGCTCAGGTCTGCGGCGACCGGACGCGTCCGGCTCACCGAGCTTCATCTCATCACAGATGAGCTTGCCGTCCGCCTGCGATACGGGAGCCGCCAGCTCGACAAACTCCACGCCGTCGGCGAGAGCCTCTCTCAGCTCCTCCTCGTCGGCGGGCATATATTTCCTGGTTCTTCTGTATACGATGCTGACCTTCTCAACACCCGGCAGCCTCTTTGCCGCGCGCGCCGCGTCCATCGCGGTATTACCGCCGCCGATGACCGCAACCGCAGCCGGCTCCCTTTGGTAAAGGGAGCTGTCGCCGGAGGTGACCGCCGAATCCTTCCCTTTCTTACACTCTCTTAAAAAGTCGATCACATTCATCACGTTACCGCTGACGCCGATATCCCGCGCCCTGTACGCGCCGACCGCAAAGATCACGGTACTATATCCCTGCGCCTTCAACTCTTCAAGGCACGGCGCCTGCGTCGCGGTATGGATCTTCGCGCCGGTTTTTTCGATCAGCGCGATATCCTTATCGATCGCCTCGTCCGCGATTCGGAACGCGGGGATCACATTTCGAACGATACCGCCCGCTTTCTCCGCTTTTTCAAAGACGTCGACCGCTCTGCCCGCGCGCGCCAAAAAGTACGCCGCGCTCAGCCCCGCCGCACCGCCGCCGATGACGGCGATCTTCTCGCCGCTTATGTCAATCGGGCGCAACTCCTTCATCAGCGCGTCATACCCGTTCTCAGCCGCCGTCAGCTTATACCCGCGGATATCCACAGGCGTATCATAAAAGTTTCTGGTACATTTCGTCATACAGCGGTGCGAGCAGATCGTACCGGTGATGAACGGCAGCGGATTCTTCTGCGTGATCACATCGAGTGCATCCGTGTACAAGCCCTTATTGACCAGACGGATATACTCGGGGATATCCTGACGGATCGGGCATCCGCCGTTACACGGCGCCGAATAGCAGTCAAACAGCGGCACCTGTTCCTCCGACTTGCGGGAGGGCAGCGACTTGATGGGCTTTTGAAAATGCGGCTGTCCTTTAACGCGCTCCTGCAACGCTTCGATCGCTTCTGTTTTCGTACCGTCAAACGCGCGGTATTCTTTTGCGCTGAGTATCACCGCCAGCTGATGGAAGCGATCATAACCGCCGGGCTTTAAGATCGTCGTCGCGACCGTGATCGGGTAGATCCCCGCGTCGAAAATATCGCCGATATTCTCCGCGTCCGCGCCGCCTGAGTAAGATATCCTCAGCGTACCCTCGAACTCCCGCGAGAACCGTCTCGCCATCTCGATCGTCAGATGGAACAGCGAGCGTCCGCTCATGTACATCTCCTCACTCGGCAACTCATTCTGTTTGACGTCTACCGGGAAGGTGTTGCTCAGCTTCAAGCCGAACGCCAAGCCCTTTTCCTTCGAAAGCGCGATCAGCCGACGGAACATCGCGACCGCGTCGTTATATTGCAGATCTTCGTTGAAATGATGCTCGTCAAAAGTGACATAGTCAAAGCCCGCCCTGTCGAGGATCGCCCGCGCGTCCTCGTAGCCGAGGATCGTCGGGTTGCATTTGACAAAGGTGTTCAGCCCCTTTTCCGTGAGCAGATAGGTCGCGATCCGCTCGATCTCGTCGGGCGGACAGCCGTGCAGGGTCGACAGCGTCACACTGGTACAGACCTGCGGCGAAATCCGGTCGATATCCGCGGCATATTCCGGGAAGAACTCCTTGAGCGCTATTTTACACTCGCTGAAGATCGGTCTGTCGGACGCGTCCTTCAACCCCTCGATAAAGCGGTCGATCTTCTGCGATCTGATACCGTCGAGGTCATAGCCGACGCTCATGTTGAACACAAAGCCGTCGGGACTACCCAGACCGTACACCTTGGAGATGGCCTTCAAAACGCACCATGCCTTGACATATTCCTCATATGCCTGCTCAACGGTCAACTCGGTCGACCACTCGCAGTTATAGCCCTCGTCATCCGCCTTGATACACGGACGCGCGATACAGCTTGCCAGCTCCTCGCCGTCCATGATCTGAACGGTTTTCAGCTCAAAGAACCGCGCTCCCGCAAAGTAGGCGCTGATGATATTCTGCGCCATCTGGGTATGCGGGCCGGCGGCAGGGCCGACAGGTGTCTCCAGCTTCTCGCCGAAGATCGTCAGAGCCTTTTCCCTATCCGCGGAAAAGGCGGACGTCACGCCGAAAACGCCCTTTGTACTCCGATGATCCTCTGTCATTCTTTTGAGCAATTCACGAATGCTCAACGGAAACATTTTTTCACTCATTCTCTATCCTGCCTTTCCGTAGGAACGAAATCACCCGTCCGCGTTTACGAATCCAAAACGCGAAGCGTTTCCCTTAATTGTCCATTGTCAATTGTCATAGGAACGGAATCACCCGTCCGCGTTTACAAATCCAAAACGCGAAGCGTTTCCCTTAATTGTCCATTGTCAATTGTCATAGGAACGGAATCACCTGTCCGCGTTTACAAATCCAAAACGCGAAGCGTTTCCCTTAATTGTCCATTGTCCATTGTCATAGGAACGGAATCACCCGTCCGCGTTTACAAATCCAAAACGCGAAGCGTTTCCCTTAATTGTCCATTGTCCATTGTCAATTATCAATTGTTTATGTCTTTCCACAGCTTCCTGCTCGCCTGCAAAATATCCGCGGATATCTTTTCCTCATCAAGATCGACAAACTGTCTGTCTTTGTACAGCAGCCTGCCGTTCGCCATCGTCGTGCGGCACTGTCTGCCGTTCATACCGAAGATCATATGCCCGTCGATATTCTGATCCGAGAACGGCGTAAAGGGCAGATAATCCATGACGATGATATCCGCCGCCGCGCCTTCTTTCAGCACGCCGAGGGTCGTCGGAAAATACTTCTGCGCCATCTTCGGGTTATTGTGAAACAGCATCGTCGTGACCTCGTTCCAGCCGACATTCGGCATCCCGGCGTTATGCCGCTGGATGGTCAGCGCGACCTTGAGGCTTTCGAGCATATCATGGGTATAAGCGTCCGTGCCAAGTCCCAGCAGGATCCCCTTCTCAAACATCTTCAGCACTGGCGAGCATCCCACCGCGTTGCCCATATTGCTCTCGGGATTGTTGACGACCATGGTGTTCGTCGCGGCGATCTTATCGATCTCGGGATCGGTCAGATGGATACAGTGACCGAGGATGGTTTTCTCTCCGAGGATCCCCCATTTTTCGAGCCGCTCCACGGGAAGCATATGGTAGTTCTCTCTGCTGTCAACAACGTCGTTGAGCCCCTCACAGATGTGGATATGATAGCCCGTCCTGCCGTCGTTCGCCTTGACGCATTTTTCAAACGTCCGGTCGGAGATGGTGAACAGCGCGTGCATACCGAACATCGCGGCAAGCATCGGATCCTTCTTTTCCCGGCAATAGCTGATGAAATCCGCGTTCTCCCTGATCGCCTGATCACATTTTTCCTCGCCGTCACGATCGCTGACCTCATAGCAAAGGCACGATCTGATCCCCGCCTCTTTGGCGACGTCCGCTATCTCAAAGAGCGACTGCGGGATCTCGGCATAGCTCGCATGGTGATCAAAGACGGTCGTCACGCCGTTGCGGATACATTCCAGATACGTCGTCCATGCGCTGTAGCGCGTTCCCTCCAGGCTGAGCTTGCGGTCAAGCTTCCACCACATCCCGTCGAGGATCTCATAAAAGTTCGTCGGGTTATAGCCGTTGATGGATAATCCCCTCGCCAAGCCGGAGTAAATGTGCGTATGTGTGTTGATGAAAGCGGGCATGATCACCTGCCCGCGCGCGTCAACGAATTCCGCCTCGGGGTACTTCTCTCTCAGCGCGTCCGTCCTGCCGACCGCGAGGATCTTCTCCCCCTCGGTCACAACGCCGCCGTTCTCGATATAAGGGTTCATCGGGTCGCGAGTAATGACCCTGCCGTTCGCGATAATGTACATAAAAGCACCTCTTTCTGCCTTCCCCTCGAGGAAATTCCCCTGATAGGGGAAATGTCCGCAACGCGGACAAAAGGGTTGCCGTTCCTGCAAGGAAAAGGTGTCGCCGACAACCTGTTGGCGGTGACGGATGAGGTGGAAGCATTGCTCCCCATTCACCGCCGACGCCGACCACTGTTTTTGTTTATCTGTCACCATATGGTTATACACTTCTATTTTACCATTTCCATAGGGCATTTGCAATAGTTTTTCTCCGTTTATCTCAGCGTTTTACAGCATTTTCACAAAGAATGATCCATATGATCCAAAACAAATGATTTATCGTTTTAAAGTTTTACCATAAAATCCAAGGATGATTACCAAATACTTATACAATCTGTTTCTTGCAAACCCCGCTTGTTTGCAGTATAATACAACTAATCGTATTTTAGTATATGTTATTACACATATGTATTGGGGGATTTGAAATGGAAAAACAAAAGATCGACCTTTCCCTGCTCGACGGCGTGCTCGCAGAATACGCGTCGGTCAAGGGAAGCCTCATCACCATTTTGCAACACACACAGGATATTTATGGATATCTGCCGAAGGAAGCGATCGAGCTGATCAGCGAGAAGACCGGCATCGCGACCTCCGAGATCATGGGCGTCGGCACATTCTATACCCAGTTCCGCTTTGAGCCTGTCGGAAAATACCTGATCATGCTCTGCCAGGGTACCGCCTGCCATGTCAACTCGTCCGAGCTGATTCTGCAGACCATCAAGGATGAGCTGCATATCGAGGACGGTCAGACCACCGAAGACGGTCTTTTCTCGCTCAAATGCGTCGCGTGTCTGGGCTGCTGCTCACTCTCGCCCGTCATGATGATCAACGAGGACACCTACGGCAGCCTGACGCCGGAGAAAACCAAGAAGATCCTGAAAGAATTAAGGGAGGCGGCAGTATGAGAATCGTAATAGGCCAAGGCTCCTGCGGTATCGCCGCCGGCGCCGAAAAAGTCCGCAAAGCGCTCCTGAATACCGGTATCGATCCCGCGCTTGTATCCATCACCGGCTGTATCGGTATGTGCTATCTCGAGCCGATCGTCGATATCTATGACGACGACGAGAACCTGACCCGTTTGGTCAAGGTCAGCGAGTCCGACGCCGAAGCGATCAAGAGCTACGTCGAAAACGGCGACTCTGCCGCGATCGAAAAGCTCGTCGTCAGCGACGAGGACAGCGCGTTCCTCTCCAAGCAGACCCGTATCGCGTTGCGCAACTGCGGTATCATCAATCCCGAACAAATCGATGCTTACATAGAGAAAGACGGCTACACCGCCTTAAAGTCCTGCCTGACAGAAAAGACGCCCGAGGACGTCATCGAGATCATCAAGACCTCGGGGCTTGCGGGACGCGGCGGCGCGGGCTTCCCGACATGGTTCAAGTGGAACGCCGCGCGCCAGTCACAGGGCGAGGAAAAGTCCGATCCCCACAACCTGATCGAAGGTATGCTCATCGGCGCGTACGCGATCGGCGCGAAGCACGCGGTCGTCTACGTCCGCGCGGAGTACCCGCTGGCGATCAAACGTCTGACCAACGCCATCGCTCAGGCAAAGGAGCGGGGCATCATCGGCGACAACATCTTCGGCACGGATTTTTGCTGCGATTTTATGATCAAGGCGGGCGCGGGCGCGTTCGTCTGCGGTGAAGAGACCGCGTTGATCGAATCGCTCGAGGGTCACCGCGGTATGCCGCGCTTAAAGCCTCCTTTCCCGGCACAGTCCGGCTTCTGGAGAAAGCCCTCCAACATCAACAACGTCGAGACCTTCGCGAACGTCGCCTGGATCATCAACAACGGCGGCGAGGCGTTTGCCGCGATGGGTACCGAAGGCTCCAAGGGCACCAAGGTATTCGCTGTCACCGGCAAGGTCAAGCGTTCCGGTCTTGTCGAGATCCCCATGGGCAAAACCCTGCGCGACGTCATCTTTGATATCGGCGGCGGCATGAAGACCGACAAGCCCTTCAAGGCTGTCCAGATGGGCGGTCCCTCCGGCGGCTGTATCCCCGCCGACCTGATCGATACCGTCATCGACTACAAAGCCCTCGGCGCGACCGGCGCGATCATGGGCTCCGGCGGTATGGTCGTCATGGACGAATCCACCTGCATGGTCGGAATGGCGAAATTCTTCCTCGACTTCACCGCCAAGGAAAGCTGCGGCAAGTGCATCCACTGTCGTATCGGCACCAAGCGTATGCTCGAGATGCTCGAGCGCATCACCAAGGGCGAGGGCAAAGAGGGCGACATCGAGCTGCTCGAGGAGCTGTGCTATTCCATCAAGGACGGCGCACTCTGCGGTCTCGGTCAGACAGCCCCGAACCCCGTTCTCACCACCATCAAATATTTCCGCGATGAATACGAGGCGCATATCAACGAGAAGAAGTGTCCCGCGGGCGAGTGCTCCGATCTGATCGAGTACAGCATCGACAAGGACGCCTGCCGCGGATGTACGCTCTGCGCGCGTAACTGCCCGGTGAACGCGATCACCGGCTCTGTCAAGCAGCCTCATGTCATCAACACCGATAAATGTATCAAGTGCGGCAAATGTTACAGCGTATGTAAATTTGGCGCGGTCAAGAAAGCGTAAAGGAGGGCTTTATCATGATCAATTTAACAATCAACGGAAAAGCGATTGAAGCCCCCGAAGGCTCCACTATTCTGGAAGCGGCGCGCGCGAACGGCATCGATATCCCCACCCTTTGCTATGACAAAGCGGTCGAGATCTACGGCGCGTGCGGTCTGTGCGTCGTCGAAGCCGAGGGCATCCCGAAGCTCCTGCGTTCCTGCTCCGCAAAATGCACCGAGGGCATGGTCGTCAATACCGAGAGTGAGCGCGTTATCCGCTCCCGCAAGGTCGCGATGGAGCTCCTCATGTCCGCCCACGACGGCGACTGTGTCGCTCCCTGCCAGCTCAACTGCCCGGCACGTACCGATTGCCAGGGCTATGTCGGACTGATCGCCAACGGCGAGTACGATTCCGCGTTGAAGCTCATCAAGAACAAGATCTCTCTCCCCGCGTCCATCGGTCGTGTCTGCCCGCATCCGTGCGAGAAGGCTTGCCGCCGCAAGAACGTCGAGGAGCCGATCAATATCGCTCAGCTCAAAGCCTTTGCAGCGGATATGGATCTCAACTCCGAGAGCTACATTCCCGAGTGCAAGCCCGCGACCGGCAAAAAAGTCGCGATTGTCGGCGGCGGTCCTGCGGGACTGACAGCCGCGTTCTATCTGACCATCATGGGTCACGAGGTGACCGTCTACGATATGATGGAGAAGATGGGCGGTATGCTCCGCTACGGTATCCCGCAGTACAGACTTCCCAAGGAAGTCCTCGATAAAGAGATCGCCATCATCGAAAAGACCGGCGTCAAGATGGTCAACAACGTCAAGCTCGGCGTTGACTTCACCATCGAGTCGCTCAAAGCCGAAAACGACGCGGTCATCGTCGCAGTCGGCGCTTGGAAGTCAAGCTCCATGCGTACCCCGGGCGAAGAGCTCGAGGGCGTCTACGGCGGTATCGATTTCCTCCGCGGCGTCATCAAGGGCAACGCGCCCGCTATCGGCGAGAAGGTCGCCATCTGCGGCGGCGGCAATACCGCGATGGATGCCTGCCGTACCGCTGTCCGCCTCGGCGCGAAAGAGGTCTACGTCGTCTACAGACGTACCCGAAACGAGATGCCCGCCGATAAGCTCGAGATCGACGAGGCTGAGGAAGAGGGCGTTATCTACAAGTTCCTGACCAACCCGCTCTCCTTCAACGGCGAGGACGGCAAGGTCAAGTCCATCACCCTCCAGATCATGGAGCTGGGCGAGCCGGACGCCTCCGGTCGTCGCAGACCCGTTCCGGTCGAGGGCAAAACCGAGGAGATCGCGGTCGATTCCGTCATCCTCGCGATCGGCCAGAAGCTCGTCACCGACGACGTCAAGGAGCTTGAGCTTAACGACCGCGGCAACATTATCGCCGACCCCGATTTCTTCACCACCAACATCGATGGCGTATTCGCGATCGGCGACGCGACCAACCGCGGCGCTTCCATCGCGATCGAAGCGATCGGAGAGGCTGACCGCTGCGTCAAGGCTGTCGACGCGTATCTCAACGGCGAGGCGCTCGATACCCGCG
>OMTA01000104.1 GCA_900313895.1 uncultured Eubacteriales bacterium
ATGGACCGCATCGTGGAGATCGCCCTCAACGACAAGACCATCGCCCTGCGCACCAAGGGCGTCGGTGTCCTGCCCAGAGAGGACGCGCTGCGTCTGGGTCAAAAGGAATACAAGAACGCCGTGGCGAAGAATGAACCCGGCACGCTGCCCGCGCTGGATGATATCCTCGCCGACGTCAAGACCGCCGGTGTGGTAGAGCTGGGACTGGTCCAGATCCCGGTCGAGCGTATCGTCGGAACAAAATCTCCGGGAAGAGTAGCGGCGTTCGCGCCGAATTTCATGCCCATTCTGGAAGAGAACACCGAGTTCGCCCAAAAGTGGAAGGCGCTGTGTGAGGCGCATCTGGACGAGGGCATCCGCGACGCTGTCAAAGCGTATGAATACATGAACAAGTATTATATCGAAGAGGGCAACAAGCGTGTCAGCGTCCTGAAGTTTTTCGGCGCGTATAATATCCCCGCGAAGGTAACGCGCATCCTGCCTCAGCGCAACGGCGACGAGGATATCGAGATCTATTACGAGTTTATCGACTTCTATCAGTACAGCAAGGTCAACTTTATTGAGTTCACCAAAAAGGGAAGCTACCTTGCTTTGCAAAAGGCGCTCGGCAAAGAACCCGACGAAGAATGGACTGATGATGAGCAAAAGGAATTTTCCGCCGCCTACTACTACTTCTTGAAGGCGTATACCGCGTCCGGCGGCTCCAAGCTCAAGACCACCGCGGGCGACGCGATGCTCAGCTATATCCAGGTCTACGGCTACAAAGACCTCATCGTGACCGATCCCGCCGATATCAAGAAGAATCTCGGCAAGATGTGGGAGGAGGTCGCCCTCAAGCAGGAGGAGGTTCCGATCGATGTCAAGCTCGATCCTCCCGAGGAAAAGAAGCAGTCTACCTTGCTCAAAAACCTGCTCCCGTCGTCTGATCCCGGCGAGCTTATTGTCGCGTTCATCTATGACGGCAACCCCGTCAGCTCCGGGTGGGTACATGATCACGAAGAGGGCAGACAGCACGTTCAAAAGGTTTTTGGAGAAAAGATACACACCGTCTCCTACACCGACGCGATGGGTGACGATCCTCTTGCGGTGATCGAGGAAGCGATCGCCGACGGCGCCAAGCTGATCTTTACGACCTCGCCCCGATTGCTGCAGGCTAGCCTGCGCGCGGCGGTGGATCATCCCGATATCGTGATCATGAACTGCTCGCTGGGTACCTCTCACCGCTATATCCGCACCTACTATACCCGTATGTACGAGGTCAAGTTTATCCTCGGCGCGTTGGCGGGCACCTTGACGGAGAGCGGAAAGCTCGGCTATGTCTGCGACTATCCGATCTACGGCCAGATCGCGGGCATCAATGCCTTTGCGCTCGGCGCGAAGATGACCTGTCCCAAGGCGAAGGTTTACCTTGAGTGGTCGGGCATCAAGGGCGCTGAGGAAGCGGCGCGTTCACTCAGAGATCAGAACATCCGTATCATCTCCTCGCAGGATACCGCGCGTTTTCTGAAGGACGACCGTATGCTCTTCGGACTTTCCTATATCAACGGAGAGGAAAAGCGTTTGCTTGCCAATCCTGTATGGAATTGGGGCAGGTATTATGAGGAGATCCTCAAGCGCTATTTTGACAAGAGCATGAAGGAAGAATATGAAAAGAGCAACCGCGCGCTGAATTATTACTGGGGCATTTCCTCGGGCGTCGCCGACGTCATGTACTCCGACGCGCTGGAAACCTCGTCAAAGCATTTCTGCAACCTGCTCAAAGACAGTATCGTCCATAATCTGTGCACTCCCTTCCGCACGCCCTTTGCGACCCAGAGCGGTGAGATCGTCGGTGAGGGAGAGCCCAGCCTGACGCTCAAGGAGATCGTTACCATGGACTATCTGGTAGAGAACGTCATCGGTGAGATCCCTCAGTACGAGGAGCTGAGCCCCATGGGCAAGGCGACGGTCGAGACCGCGGCGGGCATCGAAAACGCCCAGAGCACGGTTGATACCGCGTCAAAGGCAGAGGCAAAGGCAAAGCAGGCGGCGGTGGAGTCGCCGACTGACGAGCAAAAGGATGATGACATCCGTCGGGAGGCGGACGAATGAAGATCCTGCTTGTCGCGGATGTAGAGTCAAAGTATCTGTACGACTACTACAAACCGGGCAAGCTCAAGGGGTACGATCTGATCATCTCCTGCGGCGATCTGAACGCGGAGTATCTGGAGTTTTTGGTGACGATGGCGGGATGTCCGCTGTTGTACGTCCACGGAAACCACGATGATTACGCCCGCGAGCCGGAGGGCTGTATCTGTATCGATGATAAGATCGTCGAAGTGAACGGTTTGAGGATCATGGGGCTTGGCGGATGCTATCGCTACCGTGAGGGAAAATATATGTTTACCGAAAGCGCCATGCGCCGCAGGGTAAGGCGGCTTCGACGCAAGGTGGACAAGCTCGGCGGCGTCGATATCTTTGTCGCCCACGCGCCGGCGCGCCATATCAATGATTTCGAGACCCTGCCGCACAGGGGCTTTGAATGTTATACCGCGTTCATCCGCAGCTATCACCCGCGGTACTTCATCCATGGGCATATCCACCAGAGCTACGGACACATCCCGCGTCTGAGCGAGTATGAACAGACGACGATCATCAACGCCTGTGAGCGATATTCCTTTACTCTCCATGACGGGGAGGATCGGGACAAAACAGAAGAGCTATAAAGAAAACTCTCCGAGAGCATCGGAGAGTTTTTTATGTTACCGGTATCTTTACGCGTTGGGCTTTCTCAGGTCGAATTCGTAGATCAATTCGCCCAGCGTTTCCATCAGGCTGTCCGGCTCGACCGGCTTGGAAAGATGGGCGTTCATGCCGACCTGTAACGAAAGCTGGACGTCCTCGTCAAAGGCGTTGGCGGTCAGGGCGATGATCGGAATATAGGCGGAATCGGGACGAACCAGATCGCGGATCGCCTGCGCCGATTGCAGACCGTCCATCACCGGCATCCGCACATCCATCAGGATCGCGTCGTAGTAGAAGGGCGGTTTTTCGGCGAACATTTCCATCGCGAGCTTTCCGTTTTCCGCGTGCTCGACCTTGATATCCTTTGTAGAGAGCAGCTCTTCCATGATCGCCGCGTTGATCAGCATATCCTCTGCCAGCAGGATCCTTCTGCCCGCGAGCTGCGCCTTCTTTTTCTTGATGCGCGCCTTGTTGCTTCTGCGGGTGATGACATAGGATATTTCGCTGAGAACATTGTTGGCGAAAAGCGGCTTCGGCATAAAGCCGTCGACACCGGTCGTCATGGCTTCGTTGATGATATCGTCCCAGCTGTAGGCAGTCAGGATGATGATGGTCGGTTCATAGCCGAACTTGCGGCGAATCTCACGCGTGACGTCAAAGCCATCCAGGACAGGCATCTTGCGGTCAAGCAGGATCAGGTTATAGGCGCTGTGCTTCGCGTGCTGGATCTCCATCGCCTGCAGCGCTTCTTCGCCGGAATGACAGACGTCGGCAGAGATACCGACCTCATCCAGAACGGATTTCGATTGCTCGAGGGTGATCGGATCGTCATCGACGACCAGCACCTTCAGGCTGCCGGGAGCGATCATATCGGTGTCGGAGAGACTGTCGCAGTTTTTGAGTGTGATCGTGACGACGAATTCCGTGCCCTTGCCTTTTTGAGAGCGCACGGTGATATAGCCGTTCATCAGTTCGACGATGCTCTTGGTGATCGCCATACCCAGTCCCGTGCTGCCGTAGCGATTGCTCCTGCCGGAATTTTCCTGGGTGAAGGTATCAAAGATCTTCGGGATAAACTCCGGATCCATGCCGATTCCGGTATCCTTGATGGTGAAGCGGAAGGTCGTGCTGCCCTCGTATTCGGCGGTTTTTTCGATATTGAAGTCAACGTTGCCGCCGGGTTCGGTGAACTTGATCGCGTTGCTCAGGATGTTGATAAGCACCTGCTTTAGCTTCATGTCATCGCCGAAATACCATTCGCCGATCCCTTTTCCGATCTGACAGCGATAGGTCAGATTCTTATCGTCGCACTGCGACTGGATGAGGGTGTTGATCTGCTGCAGGATATGGGTGATCGAGAATTCTTCCTTGCGCAGGGTCATACGGCCGGATTCGATGCGGCTCATGTCGAGGATATCGTTGATGATCCCCAGCAGATGACGCGCGCTCTGACCGATCTTGACCAGATTATCGCGGGTGGCAGGGGAGAGGTTGGGATCCTTGAGCGCGATACTGTTGAGACCGATGATCGCGTTCATCGGCGTGCGGATCTCGTGGCTCATGTTGGAGAGGAACGAGGTCTTTGCCGCATTTGCCTGCTCGGCGTTTTTCAGCGCGTCCGCCAGGATCGCGTTGCGGTCATGCTCGCGCTGCAATACGTCGGTGACGTCGGATTTCAGCAGGAGGAAGAACTTCGCCGTTTTATCGACGACATAGTAGGTGAATCGTTTGTTATAGGTCTCGCCGTCGATCATACAGGTCAGGTCGATGGTGTAGGAGTCGTTGTGTTCCAGCTGCTTTTCGATGGTTTCGGGCGAGAATGCCTTTTCCATCTCATCCGGAAGATGGGCGGTTTTTGACGCGGCGGGGATGACCTGCTCACGGATGTAATCCATGTAGATACCGCTGCGCTTTTTCGGGAAGATATTGCCCTTTCCGATGTTGTCCGCGTCGCCGATCACGACGCTGTAGTTGTTGTCGACGATATAGGTGACCATGTCATACTGACGCGCCAGAACCTTGGTGTTGAGGATCTCGGAGACCTTCTCGTCGTTGTATTCGTCATCGCTGCCGAAGAGGATCAAATCACCTGTGGACGGATTCAGCGCGACCGCGCGGGAGAAGCGTACAAAGCACTGTTTGCCGGAAGCGCGCTTACAGTAGGCGACGAAGGATGCCGCGGGCTTGCCTTGATAGAACAATTCAAGCAGCTTTTCCGTTTCAAAACACTCGAGAAATTTTTCGCGATCTCCCTCGACCGGAAGATTCTCCAGTCGCGCGGAGATGCTGTCTTTTCTTGTCTTGCCTACCACATCGACGGGGTAGGGATCGGTTCCGCCGGACGCTTCGATCATATCCTTTGTCAGATTGATGCGCATCGCGCTGAGACTGTTTTTCGCGTCCTTGCGATACTGATCTTTCAGTCCGGAGTATACCGTCGCACGGCGGGTGTTCTCTTCTTCCGCCAGATGCTTTTCCGTGATGTCGCCGATGAAGACGTAGAAAACATCGCCGTATCCGGGTAGCTGTGCAAAATGACCGTAGTCCTCGATCCAGCGGATATTGCCGTCCTTGCGGATGATCCTGTATTCCGCGTAGTCGTTTTTCTCGTTGTTATTGCTGCGGGAAATCTGCATATCGATCGAGCGCTGGGTCGCCTCAAAGTCCTCAGGATGGACAAGACCTTTGAAGGTGTAGCCTGTCAGCTTTTTGAACTCTTCGATCGTCTCACAGCCGAATATATTGAGAACGGCATTGTTGATGTAGAGGATCTCCATGCTGTCGTCGGCGCGATAGATGAAGAATCCGCCGGGGATCTGTTCGCTGAACCATTCGATTGCCGGCGTCAGGCTGCCGCTTTCCAAAAGCTCATGTCTGTTTGGCATATCCATCTCTCCTTATAGTAATGGGTTATTATCTTTATTATTTTAGCATAATATCAGGCTGAACACAATAAAAAGCCATCAATTTCTTGCTGTTGACAGATCGAAA
>OMTA01000217.1 GCA_900313895.1 uncultured Eubacteriales bacterium
AATCCGGGACTTTTCGGCATACCGCCGTCATGGTATGATAAAGAACGTTTGAAACAGGCTGTATTTAGGAACAGAGCATGGCTCATGGGAGGAAGCTTATGGGAAACCCGAAAGTGGGAGACGGTATACGGATTGCCGCGGGAGTGTATCTGATCTATCTGGCATATCAGATCTTGAAGGACGGGATTATCGGAGGAGAGATGACCGGAAGGAGCTATGCCGCCGGCATCATTTTTTCCATTTTATTTATTGTCGGAGGAGCAGGGATCGCCGCCTTTTCGGTGCGTCATTTAATGAGGCTCCGGAAAGAGGAGGGGCAGCAGAAGGCACTTCAGGACAAAGCGGCAACGGAGACCGGGGAGACCACGGAATTTGCGGAAGCATCAGAAGTGCCAGAAGAAGAAACGGAAACGCAGGAAAGTACAGAAGAGATTCCGGAGGAAAAGAATCAGGATCAGACGGCTTCGGATATTGAAGCGCCTGCGGAAAAGATCACCGTTGACTTTACCGGAAAGCGTGTCCTTCTGGCGGAGGACAATGAGATGAACCAGATCATCGCCGAAGCAGTGCTTTCGGAAGTAGGCCTGGCGGTGGATATCGCCGGTAACGGCGAGGAGGCTGTCGAAAAGATGAAAGCAGCGCCCGCCGGATATTATGATATCATACTGATGGATATCCAGATGCCGAAGATGGACGGATATACGGCTGCAAAGCTGATCAGGGATCTGGATGATCCCGATAAGGCGAATGTACCGATCGTAGCGGTCACGGCAAACGCTTTTGAAGAGGATCGAAAGATCGCGCTGAAAGCGGGAATGAACGGACATCTCGCCAAGCCCTACGACATTCCGAAAATGATGGAAACACTGAAAGAATTATTAGGATAGACAAACATAAAAGCAGGGCATCGGTTGATACCCTGCTTTATTATGGCGTAGAGTGAGTATGTTGTTGTGTACGACTGTATCGATCTCGTCTTAGGATCGCCCGGCGAAAGGAAAAGCTCGATCTGCACTCTCCTTAAAAATGATTCACTGAATCATTTTTACCTTCGGATGAAGCGACTTCGCGCTTCATCCTCGGCACAGTCGCCTTCAAATCCCTCACTCAACGCAGAATGCAGTAGATAATAAAAAAAGAGGCCTCCGGATGGATACCTCTTTTTTTATGGCGTAGAGTGAGGATGTTGTCGTGTACGACTGTATCGATCTCGTCTTAGGATCGCACAGCGATAGGAAAAGCTCGATCTGCGCTCTCGTTAAAAACGCCATGCTATGGCGTTTTTGTCTGCGCAATGCGCTTACGCTTATCGCTTGACACACTCGCCTTCAAATCCCTCACTCAACGCAGGATGCAGTAGATAAAAAAGAGGCATCCGGATGGATACCTCTTTTTTATGGCGTAGAGTGAGGGATTTGAACCCTCGGTACCAAAAAGGTACACAGCATTTCCAGTGCTGCTCCTTCGGCCACTCGGACAACTCTACGTGTGGTCAAATGAATGCTTCGATTCAGTTGCCTATCTATTATATACAATTCCGTCGAAAAAATCAATACCTTTTTCAAAGTTCTTTTGAAAATCTTTCAAAGTTCTTTTGAAAATCTTTAATTATTTTCAATATGATGTGTTCTGTGATTCAGCTGTTCTATTCTTGGCACAAGATGATGTGCTATAATTCCAAATAAGAATAAATAACAGTTTTGTAATGGGGCAAAAGACCGGAATGACAAAATTTATATAGCGAAATTGTGCAGGGTGCACAATGGGGTGATATTTCCGACAAATCAGAAAGCTGAAAATAGTGAATTATTTACAGCTTTGTTTCTTATTTCGAATTAAAAACGTGTTTTAGTGTTTATTCCTCTCAAATTTGTTATTGATTTTCCACAAATTTTTAGGTATAATCAATATGGATTTACTATAAGTATCTGTATCATTATGCCCTTTTTGGGATAATATGACAGATATACCTATTTATATACGGCTTCTAAACCACACATTCAGACAATAAGATTTAATGGTGATTTGTATGGAAGAAAGAACAAACCAAGAGCTGATACAGGAATTAAATCGGCTGACAAAAGCGCAGGCGCGCATCAAACGGCGTACCACCTTCCTTTTGAGCATTATCGCGATGTTGGTGCTGATCACGGGAACTTTGGCATGGTTCACGCTCTCTAACTTTGCGAGCGTACACGATATGACCCTCAAGATTTCCACGGCTCCCGAGCTGTATTTGGATATTGAGAACCGCGGTACAGATGTTACCCTTTGGAAAAAGACGCTCACTAACGACATGGTCAATACATATCTCGCTTCCGTCAACGCGCCTCGTATCGACCAACAGCTTCTTGATCCGGTCACATCTTCCGACGGTATCACCTTCCGCAGTCAGTCCGGACAGACCAGACAAGCAAACGATAATACCTATCTTGAATTCAAGGTTTGGTTTATCGCAACAAAAGAGATGTGGGTACACCTCTCCGGTCAGAACGTTCTTGTCAATAACGAATCTGCCACCACACAGGTCACAACAACCGAGTCCGGCCTTAAAGCCGACATCGTCCGCGCTCTGCGCGTATCTTGCGAAGATGCAGGCAAGGCGGCGATCTATGAGCCGAACAAAGGCGGCGCGGTTGCCGGTCAAAATACCTTTGACGTCGGCCAGACCTTCTCCAACGACACGCGCCTCTTCCATCTCGATCAGCTGACGCCTAAGCAGGTTACCTTCCGCATCTGGGCAGAGGGTGAAGACCCCGAGTGCGACAATGACGTACAGTCGGCTCAGGTAACGGTTGAGATGCTCTTCGGCGGCACAGGTGAGGATAACACCTCAGCTGAATAAATAATCGGTTTAAACGCGCACCGCGCGATTAAATAAGTAACTCTGTCCTCGTGTTTGGGACAAAAATAATTATTAAGGAGGAATTCTCAAATGACAAACACAAAGTTTAGAAGAAGAGCTCTAGTCTCTTCGATCGCGATGCTCCTCGTAGCTCTTGTAGCTCTTGGTTCCGCGACATTCGCATGGTTCGCAGAGAACCCTGAAACACAGAACGTATGGGGAAAGAGTGCGGTTTTGAACTATTCTGCTAGCACTCCTACTACATTTAATTTGACCCCGGCTTCTCAGGTGCAGGCAAACACAGGCACGTTCTACACTATGACAGCTTCCGCTCCCAATGGATATGGCGCCAAAGACGATGCTGCTATCACTACGTTGACTCCCGGACATATCGCAACTAGCCCGGTATATGTCGAGAAAGTGTATTTCTCTCTTACTCCTGGCGCAGCTGAAAACGCCAGCAGAGATGTTAAGTTAACAGGTGTTACCATTACGCCTGCAGATAATGCGACAATGGCTGGCTGCATCAGAGTATCTGTAACAAATTCCAGTGACGAGCTTATCGGTACATATGCTTATTCTGGCGCGGATGAGAATGACACCATTCCGCTGTTGACCACTGGTCAGTCAAAATATCAAGATGTCAAAGCCAACTTGGTAGAGTTTAACCCTGCATTAAAGACCGGCAGCGGTAAGATCACTGATACTGCTACAGCTGCTACTGCGGTTAAGACAAGCAAAACCACACAGGTTAGCACTTATGATGCTGCCGAGATTATCTCCAGCATCAAACTTGATTTCGCGCTTGCTGCTGCGTAATCCTTGATTGTCAGATATTGGATATACCCAATTAGAGACTTTCTCTTTAAATGAATGATCCGGCGGCGCGGGTGGAAAACACACGCCCGCGCCGCGTAAGACCTTGTCGGCGACGGCATCGCTCGTTGAGGATTGTTTATCACATTTATTTGCCTCCAATCGGTTCTGACAGGGAGGCGGGGAACGGCATGATGATTGATGATCAATGAATGATGATTGATTGCGTTTCCTATGGTAGTCAGAACACCATCAATTGTCATTGCGAAGGCTTATACTGTCATCCTGAACGAAGTGAAGGATCTAAAAGATTCTTCGTTAATCTTAAAGATTCTTCGTTACACTCAGAATGACATGCTATGCCTCAAAAAGACAATACTGTCTCTCGCTCCTTTGGAGCAGAGATCAAAACGTTTTGAACTATGCGAAAATGGAGTGTAGGGGCGGAACGGCAGTTTCGCCCATCACGCCCCTATTCTATCCATTCTATATTTAAGATAACAGATAACAGTTTATGTCGGGCAGCCCGCACTCGAATGTAGGGGTCGGCGCCCCGACGACCCGTGTCATTCTGAGCGAAGCGAAGAATCTCCTTAGATCCTTCATTCCATTCAGGATGACAGAACATACAAACAATAGTCCTCATCTGTACCTGTTCGTTAACAGGCAGAGATGATTACTATAATGGAGAAAATGTATGAGTAAAACAGAAACAAATAATACGGAAATGCAGAAATCTTCCGGCAAGGGACTCAAGGTTATCAAAACGATCTTTAATGTTATTATCAATATCCTGATCGTTGCCGTGTTGATCATATCTATCGTCGTCGCGACTTTGGCATTGACGTCAAAGGCGGATCCTAACGGGTTGCCGAATATTTTCGGCTATACGCTGCAGTATGTCCAGACCCCTTCGATGGATTGTCCCTCTCCTGATGGTTATGAAGGAGGTAATTTCAGCGAAAAAGATGTCATCATCGGCAAGGTCTACAAGCCCGGCGAATCTCCGGAATTACAAGTCGTTTGATAACTCATAGAATCGTTGATAAGCAAAAAAAAGGTGATTCCTTTGTCTATCAGACATGGGGCGATAACAGACAGGTTGCTCAGCTGCCGGATCAGGCAAATGTTGATGAGTATATAAGCGATATAGATATTGTTTCATATCATTATACCGCTGATTATCACGGTGCAGTATTGAAAGGATTTGCAGACTTTTTCCGCACAATTCGTAGCCAGGGTGGTTTCTTCGGCATCATCCTGATCCCGATGATCGTCTTCTTCCTGTATGCGATGATTCGAGTTGTTATCAGCGCGATGAACTACAAGAAAGGCAAAGAGGACGACGCTAAGGCTGAGGCAGAAGAAGAGAAGCAGAAGGCCGTTGACGCGGCTGTCAAGGCAGCCCTCGCTGAGAAGAACGGCGAAGATGCAAAGCCTGCCGACGCTCCCGCAGATATGACGCCGGAGCAGATGGAACAGTTCAAGCAGTTCCTAGCTTTCCAAAAAGCACAGCAGGCGATAGATACTCCTACTGAGACTCCCACGGAAACACCCGCTGAGGAGCCTGTTGAAACACCTGAATCTACCGAAGAATAATCTCGTAGAGAGCAATCCTTTTCATTCTGCTGATGTAGGGGAGGGGCTTGCTCCTCCCGCGAACCGATAGCCATTCCACCAGTAAAGGAGCTGTTTGAATTTGAGCAAGAAAAAACCGAAGATAGATGAGCCCTTTACCCCGGAACAGCTCGCGAAGTTAGAGAGTAAAGGCGATAAAGACGTCCAGCTGCAGCGCCAGAAGGAAGGTCTTTTCCAGAGATATAACGCAAAGCGCGATTCAAAATCGATCGCGAAATCGGTCAAATGGAAACGTCGCGCGGGTATTGCGCTGGTGATTTCGCTTCTGATTCTCCTGCTTCTCTGGATCATTTCATGGCTGCTGACCACCATCGGTGACCTCGTTATCTCCGTTGATTCCGGAGCGGCGAAGAAAGGTATCACGATCTCCGCTAACGAGGATGGATCCGATCCGCAGACGAAGTTATACGCGAATATGGTCAAGGATGTTACCAATATCACATATGACTGGTTGCCCGCTACCCTTGATATGGAGGGCTTCGGCAACCATAACGGTCGCAACTACATGGCGTACACCTTCCAGTTGACTAACAACGGTAAGGAAACCATCGACTATGTATCGACCCTGAAGGCGGTTCGCGCGGCAAAATCCGCTGACGAAGCCTGCCGAATCATGGTTTACCGCAACGGTGAGCCCGCTGTATATGCGAA
>OMTA01000135.1 GCA_900313895.1 uncultured Eubacteriales bacterium
GAGACCCGCCCTCAAGAAGGCAGGCTTCCTCACTCGTGACCCGAGAATGAAAGAGCGTAAGAAATACGGTCTCAAAGCAGCCCGTAGAGCTCCGCAGTTCAGTAAGAGATAATCAAAAAGATTTGCAGCTTCCGATTTTTGGGAGCTGCTTTTTCATTCTTAATAATCACATCTTTATGGAGATAGAAATGTATCAATACCTACTATTTGATCTGGACGGAACACTAACCGATCCGGGAAAGGGTATAACAAATTCTGTTATGTACGCCCTGCATAGGTTTAATATTGAGGTTCAAGATCCGTCTGCACTATATCCATTTATCGGACCTCCGCTGAGCGAATCCTTTATGAAATACTACGGCTTTACCGAAGAACAAAGCGATCTTGCGATCCGGTATTATCGCGAGTATTTCAGGGAGCGCGGAATGTTTGAAAATGAGGTGTATGACGGAATATACGATTTGTTGGCAGAATTAAAAGCAAGAGAGAAATCGTTGATTGTAGCTACATCTAAACCGGAAGCCTTTGCGAAAGAAATTTTGCGGCACTTTGATATGTATGACTATTTTGATTTTGTAGCAGGAGCTACGATGGATAATACACGGAACAAAAAAGCGGACATTATTCGATATGCTATGAATAAATGTGATTTAACCGATAAAGCGTCCGTCATCATGATAGGTGATCGAGAGCACGATATTATTGGAGCAAAGGAAAACGGTTTAGATTCAATAGGTGTTCTATATGGCTATGGTAGTTATGATGAGTTGTTCAATGTCTCGGCTACATATATTGCAAAACAACCGCAAGAGATCCTAAAATATGTTTAAAAAAACATTATAACAACCGATGAAGGAAAATGAGAGAATCGTCGAATCAATCTCATTGAAAAATAATAATATTTATGATATAATGCTGTATTATTTATGATCGTATATCGATTGTGAAGGAGAAAATATCATGAGAAAAAGAGTTTGGATCAGTTTGATCCTTTGTCTGTGTCTGACGGTGTCGATGGCGCTTGTCGGATGCGGCGAGAAGAAAGAAGAGAAGGCGACGTCTGACGATCAGGCGGCAACAGCGACTGCCGATGAGGCGGCGACTGTCGCTATGACCGACGGCATCGATTATATGGCGCTTGTCAACAAGACGCATGCGCTGCCCGAGGATTGGGAAGAAAAGCTCCAGACCATCCATATGACCAACTCGGTCGGCGATGATGTTGAGGTCGAGAAAAAGGCGTATGACGCGTATCTGAAGCTGAAGGCGGAGCTCGAAAAAGAGGATATCTTTGTCGACCTCGATTCCGCGCGCAGAAGCGTTGCCGATCAGCAGAGGATCATGGATGAATTCACCGAGCAGTACGGCGCGGATTACGCGGCGAAAACCGTCGCGAAGCCCGGTTACTCCGAGCATCACACGGGTCTGGCGCTCGATCTGTATCTGATCATCGACGGCAAGGATATCGTTGAGAATGAGGATATGATCCAGTATCCCGATATCTGGGCGAAGATCCACGACAAGCTCGCCGACTACGGCTTTATCCTGCGTTATCTGGAGGGCAGCGAGCATATCACCGGCTACGGCTATGAGCCGTGGCACATCCGCTATATCGACAATGTCGAGACCGCCAAGGAGATCATGTCGAAGGGCATCACCTTTGAGAAATACCTCGGTACCGCGAGCGGTGCGCCTGTTACCATCGACTACGGTACATCCGAGAAGTATACAAAGGAAGAGCTGGAGGCGGCGGTCATCCAGATCAAATGCAAGTTCGCCTTCTGGAACAACTGTGAGCTGAAGAGCATTCGCTACGCGGGCGACGACGCGGCTACCGATGAAAAGCTCGCCGAGTTCAACAAGCAGAATCCCGACGCAAAATATACCAAGGTCGCGGAATTTGTGATGGATTTCCATACCGGCGAGAATTCCGGCGATACGACGCTGGAATCCAACCATGACTACACCGATTATCAGTGGTGGCTCGCAAGCACCGATAAGGACGGCTGGGAGATCGTTTCATTCGGTTATTAAGGAACATATAAAAAAAGACAAGTTCATGACGGACTTGTCTTTTTTGATGTTGCGGTTATTTCAGAAGGGCTTTGATGCGCTCGACGGCTTCGATGGTGTTGTCGCGGTCGCCGAAGGAGGTCAGGCGGAAGTAGCCTTCGCCGCACTTGCCGAAGCCCTCGCCGGGGGTGCCGACGACCTGAGCGTTTTGGAGCAGGTAGTCGAAGAATTCCCAGCTGCCCATACCGTTCGGGCACTCTAGCCAGATGTAGGGGGAATTTTTGCCGCCGGTGTAGTAGACGCCCAGCTCGTCGAGAGCGGAGGCGATGATGCGGGCGTTCTCTTTGTAGTAGTTGAGGTTTTCGCGGATTTGGGCGAGACCTTCGTCGGAGAAAACCGCCGCTGCGGCGCACTGGACGGGATAGGAGACGCCGTTGAACTTGGTCGCCTCGCGGCGATACCAGAGGTCGTGGATGTTGTGACCGTCGCGGACGAGGTCTTTCGGGATCACGGTGTAGCCGCAGCGCGTGCCGGTAAAGCCCGCGGTCTTACTCAGAGAACAGAACTCGATCGCGCAGGTGCGGGCGCCGTCGATCGCGAAGATCGAACGGGGAGAATCGTCGGTGATGAACGCCTCGTATGCCGCGTCGTAGAGGATAACGGCGTCATTTTCGTTCGCGTAATCGACCCATGCCTTGAGTTGGTCGGCGTTGTAGGCGGCGCCGGTCGGATTGTTCGGCGAGCAAAGGTAGATGATGTCCGCGTGAACAGCGGGATCGGGCATGGCGAGGAAGCCGTTTTCGCGGGTGCAGGGGGCGTAGACGACCTGTCTGCCCGCCATGATGTTGGAATCGACATAGACGGGATATACCGGATCGGTGACCATGACGATGTTGTCGGCGCCGAAGATATCGCCGATGTTGCCGGTGTCTGACTTTGCGCCGTCGGAGATGAAGATCTCGTCGGGAGAGACGGTTACGCCGCTCTTTTTGTAGTAGCCGGCGACCGCCTCGCGGGCAAAGTCGTAGCACTCATACTCGGGGTAGCCCTTGAAGGTCTCTTTCCTGCCCAGCTCATCCGCGCCCTTTTTCAGCGCGTCGATGACGACCGGCGCAAGGGGCAGGGTCACGTCGCCGATGCCGAGCTTGATGACCTTTTTGTCGGGATTCGCCTTGATATAGGCGTTGGTGCGGGAGGCTATCTCGGCAAAAAGATAGCTGGGGACTAGGTTGTCAAAATTGCGATTGATTTTCATAGCTTCACCTTCCAAATGGTTTTTGACGCATTAACACTTTAACGTGCTGATTATAGCATAAGTCCGCGGTAATTGCAAGAAAATCCGATTTGTTCGTTGCAATTCCTATCGGAATGTGATAAGATTGAATTGCGAAACACATTTTAATATTCACTCATAATATGGGGATGCTGTTTTTATCATCTTGATAAAAACGCGTGCTCCTAATTAGCATTCCCTTTATGAGTATGTTATGATGTGTTTCGCGACCGGAGTCACGTGTTTTTTGTGCGCGGCTTTGGCTGCGCACTTTTTGTTTTGGAGGAAACAAATGTCTGTGGAAATGGGTAATGTGCTGAGGGATCTGAGGGAGTATTCGCTGGGTGTTTCTCAAAGTGAGATCGCCGGGATGCTGCATATCGATCGCTCGACCTATAGCAATTATGAGCTTGGGAAAACAGAGCCGTCGATCGCGAACCTGAAAAGGCTCAGCGAGATCTTCAGCGTCAGCTGTGATGAATTGGTCAACCCACAGCAGTACCATCATATGCGTACAGGAAAGGAATACGGAGAAGAAATGGAAGTTATGACAAAAAGCGAAAAGCAGGTGATGACCCTGCTATGGAACAGCAACAGACCGCTGTCATGTACGGAGATTGTCGCGCTGTCCGCGGACAAGACGTGGAAGGACAGCTATGTCCACGCGTTGATCAAATCCTTGATGAAAAAGGGCGTCGTTAAAATCGATTCCTTTGAATTGGTATCGAGAGGCTATGCCAGAAAGTTCGCCCCGACCGTGGATCGATATGAATATTGCCTGCGGTGTGAATTTTCTGAAAAAGAGCTGCATGATACAGGGAAGATGACCGACTTTTTCAATACCTTTTGGAGCTGTACCGGGACAGCAGAGCTAAAGGAGAGGATCCAAGAGATCATCCAAGTGAAATGATCGGATAACAGAGAAAAAGACGACCTGCGAAAGCGGGTCGTCTTTATGTATGTGTTATTCTTCGGTTGTTTCGGTCTGCTCGGGTTTTTCAGCCTCTTCCGGCTCTTCGATGATATTATCGCGGAGCTTTTCTTTCAGGCTCTCGAAGAATTCTTCGGGATCTTCAAAGCTCTCTTCGCTGAACACGGGCATCGATTCGTCTTCCTCGGTCACCTCTTCGACGTTGACCGCTTCGATATTGACGCGGGCGGCGCGGGGCGCGCGGGTGGAAGCGGAGAAGATCTCCTCCATCTCGGGAGAGGGAACCTCTTCCTCGGGTTGAGGTTCGGGTTGAGGCTCGGTGGGAGCGGTCGGCTGAGGCATCGGGTCGCCGTCCTTGACGGGGGTGAATACCTTTGTGCCGGTCTCGGGATTGTCGTCGGCGATCTCCGGCGCGGGAGCGCCTTCTTCAGCGGGCTGCACAACAGCCTCGCCCTCGGGCGTATTCTCCGCGTTCTCCGCGTTCTCTGCGTTCTCCGCGGCGGCAGCCTGCTCGTCACCGCCGAAGGTCTGGAACGCAGCGACCTCCTGCCTCGTGCCGAGCTGACCATTCACGTCTTCCCCGGCGCCGACGGCGAGTTCACCATCTACGAGGATGAAGGTACCAACTAT
>OMTA01000103.1 GCA_900313895.1 uncultured Eubacteriales bacterium
CAGGTCCTCCCGCAGCTGCTCCAGGAAAGCCGGGACCTTCTCCAGCACCTCGCCGCCCAGCAGCGCGAAGCACTTCCCGGTCTGTTCGCCGGTCAGCAGCTCCAGCTGCTGACGGTCGGGTTCCCTTCCGAAGCATTTGTGCAGCAGGCTGTACAGATAGAATCTGTTCGTCAGCAGCAGTTCCATGGCCTCTCGTTTTTCCCCGTTCATGCGTTATCTCCCTCTCTCCGTTTCACCCTTACCAGCGCCAGCTCCGTCATACGCGGCACCGCCACCGGATGCATCCCCGAGAGACCTCCCGCGAAGCAGAGCCTTGCGCACAGCCCGCAGGCCGTGCATTTCCACGGTGTCAGGCAGATCAGCCTGTTTCCGTCCCCCTCCGGCACGATCCGTATGGCCGCCTGCGGGCAGAGCTTCTCACAGATCCCGCAGCCGGTGCAGCGGGTGTTGAACTGCGGCAGGCTCACGGTCCGCCGCCGTCCCGCCCCCTCCGCGTTCTCCTTCTTCATCAGCGCTGCCAGCATCCGCCGGTACCGCATCCTGGGTCATGAAGAGCAGATAATCCTCATCCTGCTCGCCGCAGAAACCATAGACCCGGTTCAGTTCCTCTGCTGTCTGAAACTGTATGATCAGGCTGTTCGCAAGATACTTTCTGTATTTCGCATAATCCGTTCCGCCCGATACGTTGTATCTCAACGGCGGTGTATTCGTGATATACGCTGTATCGACACACCGCAGATAGTCGATATTGAAGAGCCAGTCCTCACCGTGCGACATTTTATCATGAAACCGCAGTCCGTTCTTCCTGATAACGTCGGTAACATACAGCTTGTTCCACAGATTGGGCAGGCATTGGTTCTTTCCGTTGAAAAAGCGGCGGAGTATCTCCTGCTCAATCGTTTCCTTTGTCAGCAGTATATCATTTTTCAACGGACAGACGACTTTTGTTTCTGTTCCGTCAGCAACATTGTAACGATAATAGGAGGAGATCACGATATCAGCGCTTGTTTGCTCGGCTGTGTCGATCATCGCGTCCAGACCGCTGCGGATCATCTCATCATCCGCATCCACAAACACAAGGTATTTCGTCGCAACGGTATCCAGTCCGAGATTCCGCGCAGAAGATACGCCGCCGTTTTCTTTGCGGCAGTAGTGTACTTTCTCAAAATGCGCTGAGAAGCGCTCGACGATCTGACGCGTGCGATCGGTCGAACCGTCATCGATTACCTGTACGTCGATCGGATATTTCCAACTGCCGTTCAACGCTAAGCTATCCAGCACGGATTGTATTGATTTTTCCGCGTTATATGCCGGGATGATCACGCTGCATATGCTGTTTGACACGGCATCCTAGTCCTTTCTGTAATTCAAGATCTCCATAAGATACGCACGAGAATCGTTCGTGAATGTACCCAATTGACGATCGACATCATCATAGTCGATATCGCCGTCATTAAGATCGTCGTTTTCTTTCAGAAAATGATTCTTTATACCCAACCGATCCATCAGATATAAGATACGCTCGTTCTGATAATTATTATCGATATTGCCGAAACGCTCCAACACATTGATCTTTCTGTGAAATATCAGTGAGAACAAAAAGACATGATAGGAATCGGTGAGAACACAGTCGGCATATTTGATGTTGTTCAAAAAATCCTGCGGAGAACAGGTATCGATCGCGATACAACCGGGGCGTGGGACAGGCTTTTTCTCAAACACGAACACCTGACTATTGGGATACCTCTGCCGAAGTTCCTCGATCTTTCGGGAATACCATGGATTGTTTGACAGAAAGTAGCAGAACACATAGCGACCCTTCCGGCGTCTTTGTCCCGCGAGGGCATCCCATTGCGATGACGGAAGCAGCAGTACGGGATCGCATACGATCTCAGCCTTTTTGTCCGTATATCGACTCAGGATCTTGGCAGACGATGACTCTCTCACCGATATCAAGTCAAAATCATTCAAATACGAACTGACATCGGCGGCTTTTTCCGATGAATAATCCGATCCGACGCTGACGGCATAGGAGGCTTTGATGATCTTATCGCTGACAAAATCCTGCATGAAGAACGGATACATCCGCGGCTCGGCAGCCTGAGCCCAGATCTGATCACTGCCCGAGATAACGATATCATATGACTCGTTGATCTCATCGATCGATTCGATCAGGTCGTATTCGATAAAACGCTTTTTAAAGCTCTCGCATTTTCTACGAATAGCCATATTTCTCTTATCCGCGCGCTTTTCTTTTGTTTGGTCGTACCAATGATAGATCCGTTCTTTCAGAGAATACTGCGCCGCCTTCTTTTCCGTTTTACCGGAATATAACCTTCTCGGCTGACGATCATCGATCGTGCTTACCGAATAGCCGAGAGCCTTTATCGCTTTTTGAAGCGCGTAATTCTGCAATATCGTTCCGAAATTGATCGTATCGGTGCGCGTTAATATCGCTGCTTTTTTCATATACTATCCTTCAAATAAACGGGTTATCTGCCCGAAGATTTTTTCTTCATCAAAAAAGTCCCGGCGCTGTTTTGCTTTTTCTCCATATTCACGGAGCATATCGGGATTATCTTGTAACGTTTTGAGTCCCTGATATAAACCTTCCCCGCTGTTTTCGACAATCATGCCGTATTTTCCACCGTCAAGAATCTCATTGGGCCCCGTACAGTCGGTACTGAGTACGGGTGTATCGAGGATCAGCGCCTCGGCTACCGTTAGGTTAAAGCCCTCATAGTATGACGCGCAAACCAGCAGATCGGCTTCCTTGATATAGGGATAGGGGTTCTTCTGACTGCCTGTCATGGTAATATAGGGCGAAGCGCTTCTGTGTTTGATCCTGTCCCGTATCCGCTGTTCGTCTGCCCCTCCGCCGACAATGGCCAGCGAGATATCATATCCTTCATCATGCAGGCGGGATACCGCGTTGACCAGCCGCAACTGACCCTTCGCCTTGTCCTCGAGCCGTCCGACGATGACAAGATGGAATGCGGCTTTGTTGAACTTGATCGCGGCAGGCTCCTGTGCCTTACGGCGGATGTCCTCCGTCGGGAGCAAATTATAGATCACCGTTGTATTGTGCGTGTCACCGACGACCTCCTTGAATCCGAGCTCTGCTTCCTTGGAAACACAGACAACATGATCGAATCGTCGGTATGCGTCATAGACCTCGCGCATATTGCGGAAATTATTCTGATAACCGCGTGCTCTGCGATAATCATTGTGAACCCATGCAAGACGCACAGCGTTACGGTTGGTCAATCCGCTGATAATCTTCACCGGCAGTCCGCGGAAGAAAGCGATCTCAACGTCAAATTCTTCATCGCCGACATAATACTGATATAACTGCCGCGGCGTCACACGCTTCTCCCACATGCCGTCGTCATAGAACTGATGACGTATATAAGGGAGTTTTTGCCCAAAGTGCTTTTTATACGGCTTATGCTGCAAGCGTACTCTTTTATCCAGCTCGTCACTCAGTTCGGCGATATCATCCATAATATAGACCGTCACATCATATCCGTGATCAACGAGAAGATTTGCGATCGAAACCAGAACTTTTTCCATTCCACCCACAGCAAGAGAGGGTAATAGAAATAGAATCTTTTTCATATTACCGCTATCCTTTCTTCTGCTTTGACTGCCTTTTAACTATATGCAGGCGGACCAATATCTCTTTGGCATACAATCGTACATAATAAGCCGCTCGCATAAAAGGTCGCGTTAGCTTCATTCTCAGACGCTTTCTCTGCGCATACCTCAACAGTGCCTCCCTGCCGTTTGCATATAAATAATTCAATTCATCAAGCGGTTCGTCAGGATATTCGGAGCACAGTTTTTTTAAAGCAGCGGTCGCTTCCATCTCTCGTACAAATCTCAACTTTTCATTTTTTGAGTAATCCTTATCGGGTAAACGTTTCAATAATGTGTTCATATACGTCAGATAGCGTAAATCGATTACGCGTTTTACTTCATCCGTATATAATCCCATCTCTTGACAGGAAGCTGTCAAAAAATCCCAAAGTCGATATCCGCACGACACTCTCATCAAATAATTACTATGCGCCAACCCCGAGGGACTATAGGTGTAGTAATGCACAGGCGTACCTCTGATATAAATGCTCTCACAATATCGCAGGTAGTTGAATACAAAAAAGGTGTCTTCAGCGGCAGTCAGCAAATATTCCTCAAAGCAGAGCTTATGTTGTGTGATGATGCTCCTGCGAAATAGTTTAGCATGAAGATAGTTCATGCGGTTTTCTTTGATCAAATCCGCCATCACATTACGAAGCTCTGAAAAAGAGAAAATTTGGTCTGCACGCGGACTTTGCTCATGTATCTCTCCCGCCCGAGTGATCACATAAAGCGAGCCTATTACCAGATCTGCGTTGCTTTGAATAAGGGTTTCAAGACAATTCTCCGCAAGATAATCGTCACTGTCAAGGAACATGACGTACTCACCGCGAGCACGCTCCAATCCGGCGTTACGGGCAACGGACACGCCTGCATTCTCCTGATGAATTACCGCAACATTATCATGCAGCGCCGCGTAATGTTCACATATCTCACCGCTGTTATCGGGCGAACCGTCATCCACCAAAATGATCTCGTAATCCGTGTATGTCTGAGAAAGAACGCTGTCAACACAGCGATGTATCGTTTTTTCAACTTTGTAAACCGGTATCACAATACTAACGCGCAAAATAATAGCCCTCTTTCTGTTGTCCTTATTCCCGGATGGTCTCAACCTATACTCAGATCTTTTTACCGTTTACGGCATCGAAACCATTCCGTATTCTTCGCAAGACTTCCTTCGTATGTATCATAAAAGAATATTGAAATTGCTTCAGTGGCATCGTTCTGCGTTCCCAGACTTTTTTCCGTAACAACTTGCGGCTGCCATTATCGATCAAATACAACAGATCTTTGTATTTTCCATCCTTCTCCAGATCTTCTCTTTGGCTTTGGACTACATCAAGCAGATTCTCATCTTTGCAAACGCTGTCAAGAATCTGCAGACGGATAGACGGGTTGATCTTTTTCTGCGCCAGAGTATCATTGATAACGAATCGCGCCCCAGACGCAGTAAACCAGTTGAGCCCGCGGCGCATCGCTTCTGTTTCAAAGCCGCCTTTTCTGACAGATCGGGCAATGCTGTCATTCAATCGCTGCCTGCGAATATATCTGTCCGGATAAAACTTGGAAGCCAGTCCGTTTCCGTTGAAAGTGTAATAGTGAACCGCCTTTGCAGAAACATAAATACTCTGGGCAAAAACCAAAAACGAAAAATTAAAGACCGTATCCTCAGCTGAGGTGAGCTGATCATCCTCAAAGTATAACCCATTTTCCGTAATAACCTGACGGCGATATAGCTTTGCATGGACATAATTTATCCTGTTCTCGTTCAGCAATACGGGAATCTCTTCTCCAAATCGCTCCCGGAGAATCAGCCTGTCTTCTGTAGGACGCTGAGAACGAAAACGAAGTTCCTTCATCTGGGGGTAAATGGATCCTATGATCATATCCGCAGAGTGCGGCGCCAATACTTCGAGACAATCATCGGCCAAATAATCGTCGCTGTCCAAAAACATGACGTATTCACCCCGCGCGATCCCGACCATGAGATCAGGAACGTGCGCTGGTACTCGAAGGACGAGATCATGGAAGGCCGCGCCAACTGGCGCACCCGCCTGGTGGGCCTTTGCATGGAGGACTACCTCAAGG
>OMTA01000169.1 GCA_900313895.1 uncultured Eubacteriales bacterium
AAGGCTCGGCGAATACATCATAGAGAAAAAGACGACCGTACGCGACAGCGCGAAGGTCTTCGGCATCAGCAAATCGACGGTACATAAGGATCTGACCGCACGGCTACCGCGGCTCAACCCGGGACTGTACAAAGAGGTGCGCGCCGTGCTGGATCTCAACAAGGAGGAACGCCACCTAAGAGGCGGAGAGGCGACGAGGAGAAAATATCTCAAAAGGATCTCGGAGAAATGCTGACG
The DNA here is from genome assembly GCA_900313895.1 of uncultured Eubacteriales bacterium. Classification (GTDB taxonomy): domain Bacteria; phylum Bacillota; class Clostridia; order Oscillospirales; family Acutalibacteraceae; genus Ruminococcoides. The sequence continues at coordinate 238 of OMTA01000169.1, forward strand.
CGCTAAACTTCCTCTTTACATTAGCTTCCTTTAGGTGTATAATCAGGATGGATTATAGGGACAAAGTGCGAAAATTTGCTGTCCTTATCAAAAAAGGAGATCCGACATGATGAACATACCCTTTTCGCCTCCCGATATCTCCGAGGAAGAGATCGCGGAGGTTGTCGATACCTTACGCTCCGGATGGATCACGACCGGTCCGAAAACAAAAAAGTTTGAACAGAACATCGCTAAGATGTGCGGTACGAAAAAGGCGGTATGCCTTTCTTCCCAGACCGCGTGCGCCGAAATGACGCTGAGGCTGCTCGGCGTCGGCCCCGGCGATGAGGTCATCGTACCCACTTATACATACACCGCGTCCTGCTCGGTCATCTACCACGTCGGCGCGACGCCCGTTATGATCGACTGTAAGCCCAACTCCTATGAGATGGACTACGACAAGGTCGAGGAAGCGATCACGCCGAAAACCAAGGTGATCATTCCCGTTGATCTTGCCGGCGTCGTCTGTGACTATGACAGGATCTTTGAGATCGTTGAGAAGAAGCGTTCGATCTTCAAGCCCTCGGAGAATCCCGTACAGCTGGCGCTGGGGCGCATCATCGTTATGAGCGACGCCGCGCACGCCTTCGGGGCGAAGTGGCACGGCAAGATGTGCGGCGAGATCGCGGACTTCACCAACTTCAGCTTTCACGCGGTGAAAAATATGACGACCGCCGAGGGCGGCGCTGCGACATGGCGCGAGATCCCGGGCATCGACTCCAACGAGCTGTACCAGCAATATATGCTGATGACCCTGCACGGTCAGACCAAGGACGCTTTTGCGAAGGACAAGGGTACCTCGTGGGAATATGACGTCGTCAACACACAGTACAAGTGTAATATGCCGGATGTACTGGCGGCGATCGGTCTGGCGCAGCTCAGACGGTATGACAAGATGCTCGCGCGCCGTCACGAGCTGATCGAACGCTATAACAAGGCCTTTGAGGGGCTGGATATCCAGGTGCTCGATCACAAGGGAGAGGATCATCGCTCCAGCGGCCATCTGTATTTTGTGCGCTTTCTCGGAAAAGACGCGGCGTTCCGCAACCGCTTTTATGACCGCATGAAGGAGCAGGGTGTCAACTGTAACGTGCACTTCAAGCCGCTTCCGATGATGACCGCCTATAAACAAAAGGGCTTTGACATCGTCGACTACCCCTATGCCTATAATATGCATAAAAATCAGCTTACCCTGCCGATGAACTCGGTCATGACCGACGATGAGGCGCAGTATGTCATCGATACCTTTATCAAAACATACAAAGAGCTAACGAAATAAAGAAGAAAGGCTGCAGGGGCAGCCTTTCTTCTATTGACGGCGACCGGGTGAATTCTTTTTGAACTGCCGTTGAAGTTTTCAATTTGTTAACGCATTTTCGACAAAATCAATTATAATAATAATGAACCGTATCAAAAACAGAGGTGATATTATGGCAAGCCAGAAAATTCTGATCGTTGACGACGATCGCAACATCTGCGAGCTGTTGCGACTTTATATCGAAAAAGAGGGATACGCGACCGCGATCGCCTATGACGGCGAACAGGCGGTAGAGCTGTTCAACGCGGAACAGCCCGCGCTGATCCTGCTGGATATCATGCTGCCGAAAATGGACGGATGGCAGGTATGCCGCGAGATCCGCAAGACCTCGGAATGCCCGATCATCATGCTTACGGCAAAAGGTGAGGTCTTTGACAAGATCCTCGGACTTGAGCTGGGCGCGGACGACTATGTCGTCAAGCCCTTTGAGGCAAAGGAAGTTGTCGCGCGTATCCGCGCTGTCCTTCGCCGCGCGGGCGGCGCCGAGGAGGACGCCGTCAAGGAGGTTAGATGGGACAAGCTCGTCATCAACCTGACCAACTATGAGCTGATCGTTGACGGCAAGCAGATCGACACACCTCCCAAGGAGCTTGAGCTGTTGTATCATCTGGCATCCAATCCCAACAAGGTCTTTACGCGCGACCAGCTGCTTGACCAGGTATGGGGATTTGAATACTACGGCGACAGCCGTACCGTTGACGTTCACGTCAAGCGTATCAGAGAGAAAATCGACGGCGTCTCCGACAAATGGGAGCTGCGCACCGTCTGGGGAGTAGGCTACAAGTTTGAAACAAAGGGCTAAGGCTTCGGGTTTTCAGCTCAAAAACTCGCTGTTCCGGAAATACCTGACCTTTGGGCTTGTGATCCTCTTGGTCAGCTTCATCTCGCTGGGCGTGATGATGTATATCTTCGTGAACAACTACTGGGAAAGAGAACAAAAGAATACGCTGATCGCGACCGCCGAGCGCGTCAAGGAAAAGGTGGAAAGCTCGAACGAGAGGCTGAGTCTTTTTACCAGCATCACCGGAAGAAACAGCCTGATCGACAAGCCCCTCCCCTTTATGTCCGGCGACGTCGGCTCGGATATCCTGCTGGTAGACAGGACGGGTACGTGCATCGACTGCTCCGAGGGTACCAGCTGTAAGCATCGCCGCTACGCTCTGCCGTCGTATGTTCTCGGCGCGACCGCGCAGGGAGAGTTCTTCGAGACGGGTACTCTGGACGGCTACTATGAGGAAAGCTACTACACGGCGGGCGTTCCGATCGTCAGCGGCTCGAATGAGGACGCGGAGATCGAGGGCTACTGCTATGTTTTTGCCAAGGCGACCTTTACCTCCGCCCTGCCGAAAACCTTTATCAAGATCTTTTTGATCTCGGCGGGGATCACCCTGATCATCGTCATCATCTTCGTTTTGATGATGTCTTATCAGATGGCGCGTCCGCTCAGACAGATGTCTAACGCCGCCAAGCGGTTTGCTGTCGGCGACTTTTCCGTGCGCGTCCACGTTCGCTCGAAGGACGAGGTCGGCGAGCTTGCGAGCGCCTTCAACCACATGGCCGACTCGCTCTCGGCAAGCGAGGGGATGCGGCGCACCTTTATCTCGAATGTATCGCATGAACTGAAAACGCCGATGACCTCTATCGCGGGATTCATCGACGGTATCCTTGACGGAACGATCCCGCCCGAACGTCAAAAGCACTACATGAACATCGTATCGAACGAGGTCAAGCGTCTGTCGCGGCTGGTCACCTCGATGCTCTCGCTGTCGCGTATCGACAACGGCGAGCTGAAGATCCACCCCGCGAACTTTGATCTCTTCTCAACGTTGATCTCGATTTTGGCGGGATTTGAGCAGAAGATCCTGGAAAAGAACCTGAGGATCACGGGGCTTGAAAAATTCCGCGCCATCCGGGTCTATGCCGATCCCGATCTGATCTATCAGGTCATCTACAACCTGATCGAAAACGCGGTCAAATTCACCAATGAGGGCGGATACATCGACTTCGATCTTGAGGAGACCCGCTTTGACATCACCGTGATGATCACCAACTCCGGCGAAGGTATCCCTCCGGAGGACATCCGGTTCATCTTTGACCGCTTTTATAAAACCGATAAGAGTCGCAGTATGGACAAAAAGGGCATGGGGCTTGGTTTGTTTATCGCCAAGACCATCATGCGCCTGCACGAGGGCGATATCTACGTTGACTCGCGCGTCGGGGAATACACCCGATTTGCGTTCCGTCTGCCGACCAATATTCCGCAAAGCGCCCCGAATAAGGATAACGGCGGAAAATATATCGAAACTACTATTGAACCCGAAACGGAGGAATAAATGATGGACAATAATCTGCCTTCGAATAATTATCGTCCGGAAGATGAATATCCCACGCTGGGCGCGCAGCCGATCGCT
>OMTA01000241.1 GCA_900313895.1 uncultured Eubacteriales bacterium
CCCGCGCATCTCACAGAACTTGCTGATCTCGATACCGGAGACATTCGCGCTGCTCCATGCGGCAAACTCGCTGTCGCCGTGCTCACCGATGATGAACGCGTGGATGGAACGCGGGTCAACGCCGAGATGGGTGCTGAGGTTATAACGCAGACGCGCGGAATCCAGCACGGTACCCGAACCGAAAACGCGATCGTCAGGCAGACCGGAAAGCTGCTTTGCCGCGTAAGTCAGAACGTCAACGGGATTCGCGACGATCAGGAGGATCCCCTTATAATTACGCTCGGATAGCTGCGGGATGATCGACTTGAAGATCCCGACGTTCTTCTTAATGAGGTCAAGGCGCGTCTCGCCGGGCTTTTGTGCCGCGCCGGCGGTAACGATCACGATGGACGCGTCGGCGATGTCGTCATAATCGCCCGCATAGATCGCCGCGGGGCGCGAGAACGGCAGGCCGTGGCTGATATCCAGCGCCTCTCCTTCTGCTTTTGCTCTGTCGGCGTCGAGCATGACGATCTCGGAAAACAGACCGCTCTGCATCAAAGCGAACGCGGTTGCCGATCCGACAAAGCCGCAGCCGATGATACCGACTTTTCTCAAATTAACTGCCATAAGATACAGCTCCTTTACAATAATTATTCAATCATATTATATCACACACGGTACTAACAATCAACTACAAAAGTAGGTTGATCCTCTTCTGATGTATATTATTTTATGGATAAAGCGCAATATACATCTTGCACAAAAAAGCACCGGCAAATTATACAGATAATCCAACTTTACTTCTTTAAATCTTCTTGACTTTAAAACGTTGAAGTGATAAAATATAGAGGCGCGTTAAGAATCAGAATTCAGACATGAGGAAATAGGGATCGTTTACAGTATGACGATCCACACAAAAAACATGATCATAGATTTTCACACACACGTTTATCCCGACCCGATGGCGGAGCGCATCATGGCGGCTCTCGGAAATTTTCCCGGGGTCGTGGGACATACCGACGGAACGCTCGGCGGACTGCTCCGCTCCATGGAGCGTGCAGGGATCGACAAAAGCGTCATCCTCCCCGTCAACACTCGCAAGGGACAGTTCGATACCATCACAAAGTTCGCGAAGCACATTAACGAAACCTGCGACAACCTGATCTCCTTCGGCGGCATCCATCCCGATGACGACGATATCGAGGCAAAGCTCGATTATCTGAAGAAAAACGGCTTCAAGGGCATCAAGATCCACCCGGACTATACCGAGACGTTCATCGATGATGAACGATATATCAACATCATCATCGAGGCGCAGAAGCGCGGCTTCATCGTCGTGACTCATGCGGGCAAGGATCCCGCCTACGCGACCATCCATTGTCCGCCCGACAAGGGCAGAATGATGCTTGACAGGGTTTATGCCGCGACAGGATTCAACGAACCTTTCTTCGTATTCGCCCATCTGGGCGGCAACCGACTGCTGAGCGACGTTGAAAAGTATCTGGTCGGTCAGAACTGCTACATCGACATCAGCTGCTCGTTCAGCGATCTGGGCAATTTCAGCGACGCGACGGACGCGGATATCCTCAGGGTCATCCACAACCACGGCGCAGACAAGATATTATTCGCGACGGATTCTCCGTGGAACGACCAGAAGGCGTACATCGAGCGCGTGCAAAAGCTCGACGGACTTTCCGATATCGAAAAGGAACTGATCTTCAGCAAGAACGCTGAACAATTACTTAACCGATAATATGTCTTTTGACATTACATAAAGGAGAAACAATTATGGATATGTTTATCAAGATCGGTTTTCTGGTGATCTTCTTCGTCATCATGATCGGCGTAGGCATCTACTGCAGAAAACAAAGCACCGACGTCAACGGCTTTGTCCTAGGCAACCGCTCTGTCGGCCCCTGGCTGACCGCGTTCGCGTTCGGTACATCCTACTTCTCGGCGGTCATCTTCGTCGGCTACGCGGGACAGTTCGGCTGGAAGTTCGGTATGGCTTCCACATGGATCGGACTGGGCAACGCCTTCATCGGCTCGCTGCTCGCGTGGAATATCCTGGGTCGCCGCACCCGCGTCATGACCCAGCACCTCGATTCCGCCACCATGCCCGACTTCTTCATGAAGCGATATGACTCTAAGGCGCTCAAGATCGCCGCAGCGGTCATCATCTTCATCTTCCTGATCCCCTACACCGCTTCGCTGTACAACGGACTTTCCCGCCTGTTTGAGATGGCGTTCGGTATTCCTTATGAATACTGCGTTATCGCGATGGCAGTGCTTACCGGTATCTATGTTGTACTTGGCGGCTACATGGCGACCGCGATCAACGACTTTATCCAGGGTATCATCATGCTGTTCGGTATCATCGCCGTTATCTGGGCGGTACTGAAGGTCAACGGAGGTCTCGGCTCAACCATGACCCTGCTCTCCAAGATCCAGGCAGAGGGCACGGATATGCAGGGCGCATTCACCTCGTTCTTCGGCCCCGACATCTTCGGTCTGATCGGCGTCGTTCTGCTGACCTCGCTCGGCACATGGGGACTTCCCCAGATGGTACAGAAGTTCTATGCCATCAAGTCCGAGAAATCCATCAGCACCGGTACCATCGTATCGACCATCTTCGCCGTGATCGTCGCGGGCGGCTGCTACTTCCTCGGCGGCTTCGGCAGACTGTTCGGTGAAGCAGGCGCTGACGGCAAGCCTGTCG
>OMTA01000105.1 GCA_900313895.1 uncultured Eubacteriales bacterium
AACCACAGCGAACCCTGACGGGTTCGCGAGGATTTTAACAATGGGCAGGCGGAAATATGCCCGTCAAAACCACGGTTCGGATTATTGCAGTCACCCTAATCTGACTTTTCTTTCATTTGTTCTTCCAATCATTATTATACCGAATCTTTTGGAAAAGGACAAGATGTGACACGGAAAAATTTGCCAAACATCTTGAAAGCGCACGGATTTATCAGTATAATGGATACGAAAAACACTTGTTTTTTCAATTATTGTTAAGGAGTGAAAACATGAAATTCCCAAACGCAGCAAAAGGTATCAAAAAACTGTTCACCGCTGAAGTTCTTTATTTGATCTCGGTGATCCTCATCGGTCTCGGCACGATCTTCGCGCTGGTTTCCCAATCCAAAGAGGGATTCAGTGCAGTCATTCTTTCGAGCGTTGCTGTCGGCGGCATCATCGCCATCGTTGCGCTCGTTCTGCAGATCGTCGGCGTTATCCAGGCGTCGAAGGACGAGGCTTCCTTCAAGGGCGTTATCTATGTGACCCTGTTCGGTATCGCTGTTTCTGTTGTCGCTTCGCTCCTCTCCGCGCTCTTCCGCGACAATGCGATCCTGCCCTCCATCTCAAACCTTGTTTCCTCTATCGTTTCCGTTATCTCGACCGTCCTGATCATCCTCGGAATCTGCAACCTGATGAATCAGATCGGCAAACAGGATCTGGTTGTCAAGGGCGGCAAGGTTCTTCGCATCATCGTATGGCTTGCCATTCTTTCGCTTATCATGCGATTCATCAACATCTTCCTGCCGCGTAACTTCGACGACGCAAAGCCTCTCGCAAAGGTGATCGTTCTGTGCCTGTGCATCCTTGCTGTTATTCTGGAGATCGCAGAGTATGTCCTCTACATTTCCCTTTTGAGCAAGGCTTCCAAGGAGCTTAACTGATTCGGCTTTCTGCATCTATTCATCAAAACCGAGAGTCGCTGTTTGATACAGCGGCTCTTTTTCTAAGGATTCGATTGACTTTCCGCAAAGAATCATATAGAATTGGAGCATCCGAGCATCCAACATTTCAAACCCTACGAGGTGCTGTCTATGACTGTCGAAAAATGGAACGCGCGGCTGTCGCTTCTGACGCTGTTGCTGCTGCTGATACATGAAGGGTATCATCTCTACGCCTACATGACCATGTACTACAATCCCGTCCTGTCAAAGGTAACGGGGTATGCGCTTGCGGCGTCTTTGGCGCTGCACGCGATCCTGTCGATCGTCATCGTTTTTGGGATGCACGATTCAAAGAAGATCGCCTATAAAAAGCGGAATCTCAAGACCGTTCTCCAGCGGATCAGCGGCGCTATGATCATCGTTCTGCTGCCGATCCATATTTTCTCCTTCGGCTTGCTCCAAAGCAGCGTCGGCGGCGTCGGATTTGTTCTGACAGAGCTCGCCCAGATCCTTTTCTACGGCGCGTTATTCTGCCACTTTTCGACCTCCTTCTCCAACGCCCTGGTCACGCTGGGATGGCTGTCGGACAGAAAGAAAAAGCGCGTCATCGACATCATTGTCACGACCGTCTCTGTCCTGCTCTTTCTTGCGGCGAGCGTGATCATCACGATGACCCACACCATGATATTCAACGGTCAGGCGGTGACATAATGAAAAAAGTATTGATCGTCGGAAGCGGCGTCGCCGGGTTGAGCTGTGCCGTCAGCTGTGCGCAAAAGGGCATGGAGGTCACGCTGGTATCACCGTTTCCGTCCGAACGCTCCCAGTCCGTGCTGGCGGCGGGCGGCATCAACGCCGTCACCGAGACCTGCGAAAAGGGAGACAGTATCAGCTGTCATATCGAGGATACCCTCAAGGGCGGCTGTGATATCGCCGGAAAGAACGCGGTCGGCGGCTTGTGCGAAAACGCCCCCGACATCATCAAATGGCTCGAAGGGCTCGGCACGGTATTCACCACCGAACCCGACGGCAGCGTCAGCAAGCGCGCCTTCGGCGGCCAGTCATATCGCCGCACCTGCTACTGCGGTGCTTCAACAGGCAAGCAGATCGTCACCGCGCTGGTCATGGAAGCAAGGCGTTATGAAGGCTTAGGGCTGATCAAACGCAGACTGTGGATGGATTTCTACAGCGCGCTGATCAAAGACGGCGTCTGCCGCGGCGCGGTATTCTACAACGAGGCGACAACACAGCCCGAGGCGATCACGGCGGACAGCGTCGTCATCGCGACCGGCGGCCAGAACGCGCTTTTCGGAAAGACGACCGGCTCTACCCAGTGCGACGGCTATGTCGCCGGAAAGCTCTTCACGCAGGGCGTCGCGCTGAAAAACCTTGAGTTCATCCAGTATCACCCCACGACCATTGAAACCTCCCAGAAGATGATGCTCATCTCCGAGGCGGTCAGGGGCGAGGGCGGACGGCTGTATTACGAGGAGGACGGTCGCCGCGTCTATTTCATGGAGGACAAATTCGGAAAACGCGGCAATCTCATGCCCCGCGATATCGTATCGCGCTGCATGGAGGAGAGCGGAAAACAGGTCTATCTGGATATCTCCTTCCTCCCAAAAGAGCAGATCCTCAACAAGCTCCCCGAGGTATATGAGCTGTGCAAAAAATACCGCGGGATCGATATCACAAAAGAGAGTATCCCCGTCACGCCGTCGGTACATTTCTTCATGGGCGGTATCGCGGTCAAGAACAACCACGAGACCAATATCAAAAACCTCTATGCGATCGGCGAGTGCGCCTCGATCTACCACGGTGCGAACCGTCTGGGCGGCAACTCTTTGCTCGCGGCGATCTACGGCGGCAAAGTCGCCTCATCGTCGATCGAAAAGACCGATACCGACCTGCCCGCGGCAGATACTTCCCCTGAGATCAAAGAAGCGGCGGAAAAGCTGTCCTCTCTCAAAAGCTCCCAAAGTCCCTATCCCGTCAAATATATCCGCGATATGCTCGCCGAAACCATGCGCGAAAACCTCGGCATCGTCCGCTCGGCGGAAAAGCTGCATAAAGGGATCGACGACGTTTCGTTTTATCTGTCCGTCGCCGATAAGATCCGCTATGACAACTCCGAGCTGGCGTACTTCGGCTACAGCCTTCCCGGTATTCTGACGCTTGCGAAAGCGACGCTCGTCTGCGCCCAAAGCCGCAAAGAGAGCCGCGGCGCGCACTACAGAAGCGATCACCCCGCGACCGAGGAAGCATACAAAGCCGCCACGATCATCACCTATGATAACGGCGCTTATCACACCTACCTTGATACGGAGGGCAACTATGAGAGTTAAAATACTGCGACAAGCCTATCCCGGCGCAAATCCGTACTGGCAGGAATTCGATTACGAAGCCGTCGAAAACCAGACCGTCGCGGGTATGCTCGATGATCTGAATTATAAAGATGACCTCAAGGATATCAGCGGCGCCCCTGCCCGAAGGATCCAGTGGGAGTGTTCCTGTCTGCAGGGGATGTGCGGCGCGTGCGCCATGGTGATCAACAACAAGCCCGCGCTCGCGTGCGAAACCTTTTTGAAGGAGCTCAAAGGCGACACGGTGATCCTTGAGCCGCTGAGAAAATTCCCCACCGTCAGCGACCTTGTGATCGATCGGGGGATCATCCAGGAAAACCTCAAGAACGCGAACGCCTATATCAAGGAGTATAAAGGCGCTCCCGCTAGAGAGTACGCGCATATGTACGCGGCGGGAAAATGCCTCAAATGCGGGCTGTGTCTGGAGGTTTGTCCCAACTACAAGGGCGGCAAAACCTTCTACGGCGCGGCTTTCGCCAACGACTGCTACCTGATCGCCTCCCGCAGCGGATCGCAGGAGAACGCCATCACGGAATCCTACAAAAAGAATTTTGCCAAAGGCTGTTCCAAATCCCTCTCCTGCGAGGACGTCTGCCCGATGAAGATCCCTACCCTCGCCTCGATCGCAAAGATGAACCGCAGATAATAACCCCTTGATACGCATTATCACGACTGTCATTTCACCCCTTGGTAGCGGTTTTATCGCAGATTCCGAACACAAAAACATAAGTTGAATCAAATAATACAGCCGTATCGGAAGACTATACGCTTCCGGTACGGCTTTCTGTTTTCCCGCCGCCTTATTGATAAATGCGGCGGCAGGATGACTTGTCAGAGCTTGCGAGGATTTGCGATTTGAGCAGGACAACAGCCTACAAGTATATTGGACTGTTGGAGGGGGATAATCAACCTGTTCGCATTTTATAAAGAAAAGGCTGATTATATTTTATTTCAAATGCAAGTCACTCAAACCACACTTACAAAAAATTAGTAAAATAACTCACAATCAGAATAACAATTAATGTAATGCCAAGCGTTGTTAGCACTGATTGTAAACATGAAGATTTTTTTTGAACACTAACCTGTTTTGGCAGTGAATTATTATACTTATATTCCCAAGCTGGATCGATAGTATTCCAACGGCGTCTGAAATCTTTCCTAAGTTTTACAAGTTCTTTTTCAACAGCTTCACTCTCAGAAAAGATAAGTGCTTTTGTCACCATACTAAGTGTGTTGTTTTCAGCGATAATCATATTCGATGAGTTTACTGTGCTGTTAGTTCCTTCCGCAAGGGAAGTTGCCATTCGTCGAATAATTGTGTTTGAATCCAATTCAATACCTTGACATATTTCATTGATTATCTTATCAAACTCGCTTACAAAGCATTTTCGAAAATCATCACTATAAAACCAACCAAAATCTACTATATCACTAATTTTTTCAACATTGCGTAGTTTTATAGATAAACTATCCTTTGATTGGTTTAATAGTATGCCCATCTTTTCAGGATATCTTTCCAAAGAGTCTGAAAGCAATTCTCCATCAGTTATATCGTTTGGAGTTATGATCGGACGATTATCAGGGTCTCTTTCCATCTTAAACCTTCTTTCATACAAAGAAATAATATATAGTATTATAAACCAACATCAACCAACAAATTGAATGTTGTCTTTAACGGCTTGAATGTTTGCCTTAGCTTTTATTTCAGAAACAATTCCTTCTTTTGCGAGCTTTAACGTCGAATACTCAAAAACTTTAAGGTATTCTTCTCCGATCGGACTTAGTAAACCTCTGTAAACACAAACCTTTCCCGATTCGAGAACATCTCCACTAAAATTTGAGCTAAAAGTAATTGCCCAAACTCTAGGAGAATAGGGGTATTTTTGAAAAAAAGTAACTGCATCTGGTCTAGCTTTCACCATACTCATTGCCTTTGTTTGGATGTCATCCCACACTGACGATGAACAATCATTCTTCATTTCAATAAAGGTAGCCTCAAGCTGTTTGAATAAATCTTTTTGTCTAGAATGAAATAACACAGTAAACACCCCCGATGAGTATTGGCTTTTTATTGTTAATTATTTTAGCATAGTAATCTCTTTTAATCAATCCCCAACCTCCGCAAATCCGCTCTTTTTTTCTGCCTTTTGCTATGTAATTATGAGAAAAAAGCAGCAGCAGTCAGCAAGTGAAAAACCTTTCCTTTCTGTTGTTCATGATCATTCTTTTCTTGGACATAAATATGACCGCATCCCTTCATTATTCTTTCATAATTAGGGACGCGGTCTTAATATATCCGTATAAAGCAAAATCGCCGCAAACGAGCGACGTTTGCGACGACGATGGAGCTGATGACCTCGTCGTCATTCGCTGTACTCGGCAGGCATATCCCGTTGGTATGCCTTGTCCTCGTTTCGCGATTCCTCCTCTCCCCACCGCGCAGGCGCGTCGGGGACCCCGCTTTTAATCAAATCTGCTCCTACAACCCCACGCAAAAACGGCACCCCTTACGGGATGCCAGATGGGGACCCCAAAAAGCCTGCTTTTTGGGGAGAGGAGGAGCAACAAAACGAAGTCTGCGGTGATTTTCATCTAAAAAGAAAAATCGCCGCAAACGAGTGACGTTTGCGACGACGATGGAGCTGATGACCTCGTCGTCATTCGCTGTACTCGGCAGGCATATCCCGTTGGTATGCCTTGTCCTCGTTTCGCGATTCCTGGTATGCCTTGTCCTCGTTTCGCGATTCCTCCTCTCCCCACCGCGCAAGCGCGTCGGGGACCCCGCTTTTAATCAAATCTGCTCCTACAACCCCACGCAAAAACGGCACCCCTTACGGGATGCCGTTTTTACATGGAGCTGATGACCAGATTTGAACTGGTGACCTCATCCTTACCAAGGATGCGCTCTACCTACTGAGCTACACCAGCATTTCACAATGCTAGACTATTCTATCACAAAGTTTTCGAAATTTCAATACCTAATTTCAAATATTCTTCAGAATCTTCTCGAAATTCCGCCAATAAGGCTAGTTGTGCGGCTTTTTCGGGGTAAAATTTGGTAATAATAAATCATGATTTTTGCTTGTCATAAGCCGTCGGAAAGCGTATAATAGGGTCATTCAAAGGAAATATCAACTCTTCAGCAATACCTTGTTTCAATCAATTAATCTACAGGAGGTACATATGAAAAAACGACTGACAGCTCTCATGCTGGCGCTGATGATGGCCATTTCCGTCATCCCGACGGTCGCCGCGGCTGATTCGACCGAGCTTCCGACCGAATTGCCGACCGCCCAGCCTGAGACTTCCCCATCTTCCGAACTCGCCCTCACCGGCG
>OMTA01000253.1 GCA_900313895.1 uncultured Eubacteriales bacterium
CTGCGCGTTGTCACTCGCCGCTTCGAGTGCAACACCGAGGATTGCGTCCTGCAATGTCGTCGATTGCGTGTCGCCGAACGCGTTTTCCAGTTCCTCAATGATCCGTTTATCGTCCTGCGGATTTGCTTGCCACAGGGAAAACGGCTCGCCGTAGCGATTATTGGTGTCTTTGACATCGAACACATGACGAAGATGCGGACGGTCGCCGCTATCGTCGATTAGAGCGATGCCCTTTGCACCACGGTTTACCCAGCGATTAAACACTCGGTTCCATAGTTCGAGCTCAGCACAGGCGGTAGCGTCAGGGCGTTGTGCAGAGATCAGAACTTGATCGGCAAAAGAATACTTATAGAACCAAGCTGCCGAGTCCAGGAATCGCATCCACGTTTCAGGGGTATCGGTAAGATGCTGCGTGGTTTCCGTGCTCAGCGCGGATATCCTTTCTAACTTGGAAGCCATATTCTTTCACCTATCTTTCCGGCTCGGTCTTATGCTTCTCTCCGGCAGGACGACTATGCGGCTTGATCGGGATCGCAACGATTTCACCGCCGAATCGCATGAAGGTTTCGGGGTAACGGAACTTTTTCTTGTATTTCTCCATCTGTGTCGGCGTTAGAGAATCAAAGTTCTCCTCGCCGGAACCGACGACAAGAAAAGTCCCGGCGATGATGTCGGCGATTCTGCCGCGATCATCTTTTATGGAGCGGTTAAGTTCCAGCCCGTTGAGCTTGCCTTCCTCGTTGCAGATAATGCAGACATCCTCATCCAAGCCCATGGCTTCGATCCATCCGCCGACTTCATGCTGTAAGGATTCAAGCCCGGGGTCGATTTCTTTTTCATATGGGGCTTTTAACGGTTCAACGACCAGTACGTTCATGTGATTTCACTTCCTTTTTGGATATTGATTCATAAGGCTTGTCTCGCTCGTCTTGCATAGGGAGGTAGAGCACGCTCGAATGAAAGATACGGGCGAAGCGCTTGACCTGTTCATCTGTCAGGGAACACGGAAGATCGTTCTTGATGCCCAAAACAAGAATCTTGCCCGAAATGGAGTGCCGGAGATTCCCTTTTGAATCGCAGAAGAAGAATACGTTGCCGATACCAGGCTGACGGTCCTCCTCGTTAAAAGCAACGGCGATCGGCTCCATGAAATCGTCTGCGATGTCTACATGGTTTCCAAGCAGGCGCTGGAGGGCAAACAGGTCATCTTCGATGTTAATGACCGCAGGTTCTGCCATTGGTTCACATAGCAAAGCTCTCATTGTGACCCTCCTTTCTGCTCTTAGGCTTCTCATGGTCTTTCAGCCACTCGAACAGACTGTTTCGGAGAACGTACTTCTGCCCGTTCAGGTCGATGATCGGGAAAGCTTCGTCCTTCAAAAGTGCCGTGAAAGAGGTGTTGCTCAGATTCAGAACATACAGCAGATCGAGCATGGTCAGGATCATGGGGATTTTGCTGCGGGGATAGTTGGTATCCAGGGTTTGGTTAAAGTTTGACATAGTTGCCTCCCATTCAAGTGGCATGATCGCCACAAAAGTGTTCCGCCGCCTTACGCGCGCGGACAAATAATACCTTTCCGCATGAAATTATACCACAGATCGGGGCGGCTGCGTTAAAAAAATCACGGAAGAAAATAATTTTGGATACATGAATAAAAATGCAGAAAATACAAGCCTGTTTTGTATTGAATTTTGATGGGTGTTTTGCTATACTTGAGGCAGTTCGATCAACACCAACGCAGTAATCTATAGGAGGAAACCTATGACAAAACGATTTTTATCCGTCATCCTGGTACTGGCGATGTTATTCGCGACGAGCCTGACGGCATTCGCCATGACGCCCGTCATGCCGGGTGATGAGGATGAGGAACCCGCGGTAACGTTCACCATCAGCTTTGACGCAGCGTCTGCGGGATGGAACGACAGCCAGTGGGTCGGCTTCCATATCTGGGAACCCGACGGCGACGCGCTCTATGAATACGGGACGGTATCCGAGAGAGGGACAAACGCCGGTAACGGTATCTGGACCTATCAGGCGACGATGGAGTCGGACGGTCAGTATGAGGTCATATTCTACAACGACCAGGGAAGGATGACCTACAACCTGACGATGGACTACGAATGTGACAACGACACCGCTTACTGTAAGGACGATACCTGCTATCAGGCGCCTACGGACAGCACAAAGTCGGCACAGGTCGTCTACTGGCGCGATCAGGATCCCGAATGGAACGGCCCCGAAAAAAAGATCACCCCGATGGGCGAGGTGATCGGAACCGCTAACCTTTGGAGCAGAAGCGACTGGGTTTTGATGACGGACTTCATCAAAAACGATCTGAAGAGAGTTGCAGAGGTGACGAAAAAGAGCGAGCAGGAGATCATCGATCATATCGGTGAGCAGCTAGGGTATTATGCCGAGGATATAGAGGATATCATCCGATTTGAAGAGCTCTTCGGCGTTCAGTGGAGCATCGGGAACTCGACTCTTCCGTTGGAGCATGATCCGGAAAAGGATCTGTATCTGAAGTTCGAAGAGGGAAACTACTACCCGCTGACCCCGAATAAAGAGCGAGAGATCTGGAGCCGTGCGATGCGACGAATTCTATGATTGTGATTATACCTATGATGAGGGAACCGGTGTGTTGAGCTATCATGTGAAGCTGAGATCCGGCGTCACGTTGGATCAGTATAACAGTACACACGGTCAGGCGATCGACGGAGAGAGTCAGAGGCAGTTTTATTATATCGGCCCGCTGATCTCGATCCCGTTTACTCCCGTTAAGGATAAGGGTATCTATGAGGTCACGGCCGGCTATCAGACCGTTAAGGATCTCAACGGCTCTGTTATCGCCGAAAACAACGAGAGCAAAGGCGCATTTTTCATGATGCACTGTTTACCGGGTGAGTACGAGCCGGATGTGATACGCGGCGACTATGACATGGACGGCGAGGTCACGATCCTTGACGCGACGCGCGCGCAGCGGATCATCGCCGATCTGGATGAAAGACCCGACGAAGCGTTTTTATTTGAGGTCGACGCGGACGGCGACGGTGAGCTGACGATCCTCGACGCGACCCGCATCCAGCGCGTCATCGCCGATCTGTGCGATTGGGACGGAGAATCAACCGATACAGAGCCGTTTATACCCGGCGATGAATATGAGCTGCCTCTGGTACCTCCTAAAAAATAAATCATTCAAAAAAGCTCCCTGCTTCGGACAGCAGGGAGCTTTTTTACTTTATAAGAAACTGCTCGTTTCTAATAAAGTAAAAAAGATTTGTATGCCCGCTCAGTTTGTTGCTACGCAACAACGAGCGATGGCTATG
>OMTA01000179.1 GCA_900313895.1 uncultured Eubacteriales bacterium
TCTAATAAAGTAAAAAAGATTTGTATGCCCGCTCAGTTTGTTGCTACGCAACAACGAGCGATGGCTATGCGAAATGCGCGCAGAGCGCGCTTTCTTGTTGCATCCCCTAAGGGGAAGGCTAAAAAGGCTTTAGTCATAATCCATCCCGCGCCGTCATACATTGAGAGTAGCAAAATGTACGCGGCCGGAGTACGGCGGCGAAAGGAGCGAAAAGGATGGAATACAATCTTCAGAAAAAGCACGCCAAAACGGTGGGGTGGCTGCTGGATACCGTCGCCGAGGAGCCGGTGGACGTCGATCTCACCCTGCCGGACTACTGCCCTGATATCGAGCGCATCCTGCGATGTACCATGCAGCCGCAGGTGTATCTGAGCAACCTCTCGTCCGATAGTTTGAACATCGAGGGCAATACCTGTGTGCGCGTGATGTACCTCGATTCCGACAAAGGATGCGTCAGAACCTACGAGCATACCGTGCCGTTCTCACGCAGTTTTTCCTTGAAGGACAGCCCCGATCACGCGGCGATCTATGTGGAAGCAAAGCCCGAATACATCAACTGCCGCGCCCAAAGTCCCCGCAAGCTCAGCCTCCACGGCGCTTTTTCGCTGTACGCGCGGGTGGCGGTGGAAAAGCCCCTCGATTACTGCGCCTATGATGGCGACGACCTCGAGATCAAGTCCGCGCCCGCGGAGATCTCTGCGCTGAGCGGTCTTTGCAGCGATCTGTTCACCCTGGATGAGGAAGTTCCCATGAGCGGCAAGCCCTCTGTCGGAGCGGTGCTCAGCCGTCAGCTGGGCGCCCGTATCACGGAGCTGAAGGCGATCCACAACAAGATCATGGTCACCGCCGAGGGGCGGCTGGAGCTGCTCTATACGAGCGGCGAGAAGAACGAGATCGAAAGCCTCTCCTACACCTTCCCGATCTCCCATATCGCGGACTGCGAGGGGGTAGAGGACGGCGACCTGATCGACGGCAGACTGGATGTGATGTCCTGTGATCTCAGCGTCAACGACGACGCTTTGGGCGGATCGTCCGTCCTCAGCCTTGAGATGAAGCTCTGCTTCTCTGCCATGTGCTGGCGAAATGAGACCGTCACCCTGATGGAAGACGCCTTCTCGACCGAGCTTGAGGTAGAGCCGCAGCTGAGTCCCCTGCGCTTTTGCAGTACGCGGCGATGCCTGCGCTTCACGGATATTGCGAAGGAGAACATCACCCTCGACGGCGATACCTTTGCCCGCGTGATCGATGTGCATTGTGAGCGGATCCAGGTCGGAGCGGCGATCTCGGGAGGCGCGCCGCTGCTCACCGCAAAGGCGCAGATCAGCGTGCTGTATGAAAACGCGGAGGGGGAGATGAAGCACTTGTCCCGCGACGTGGATTTCAACTACAACCCTTCGGTTGACAACTGCGACAGCATCGAGAACACGGCGGGCTGTATCGACAGCCTGAGCTATCGCATCATCGACGAGCGCACCATAGAGCTGAGGGCGGAGATCGGCTACCGCATGACCGTCTGCTGTCACGAAAGCCGTACCGCGGTCACCGCGATCAGCGCGGATGATGACGCCGAGAAGCGTCAGCCCGACAGCGCCTTGATCCTGTACTACGCCGATAAGGGCGAACAGGTCTGGGATATCAGTAAGCGGTTCTGTTCCCGCCCCGCGGATATCCTGTCCGAGAACGAGCTTGACAGTGAAACTTTGCCCGAGAGCATTATGCTGCTCATTCCTACGGCATGAGCAATTGACAGTTGACAATTGACAATGGACAATTTCGGGCGGACGCTGTCCGCACCTGATGATATGTGTAGGGGAGGGGCTCGCTCCTCCCGCTCGCCTACGGATGATCGATGATCGTCCCTACTACCAATTAGAATACCGGAGGAGTTATGGAAGAAAGAAGCATCTATAAGGATATCGAGTGCCGCACCGGCGGCAATATCTATATCGGCGTGGTGGGGCCTGTCCGAACCGGCAAATCCACCTTTATCAAACGATTCATGGATACCCTCGTCCTGCCGCATATCGACGATGAACATCTGAAGGAGCGCGCCAACGACGAGCTGCCCCAGAGCGCGGCGGGCCGCACCATCATGACCACCGAGCCGAAGTTCGTGCCCGAGAACGCCGTGCCCATCACCCTCGACGGCAACGCGCGGCTGAGCGTCAGGATGATCGACTGCGTGGGCTACATCGTGGATTCCGCGGTCGGCTACATCGAGGACGACGCGGAGCGCATGGTCAAGACCCCGTGGAGCGAGGACGAGATGCCCTTCCGTCAGGCGGCGGAGCTGGGTACCTCCAAGGTCATCAACGAACACTCTACCATCGGGATCATGGTTACGACGGACGGCTCGATCGGCGATATCGCGCGCGAGGATTATGTCCGCGCGGAGGAACGTGTCGCCGACGAGTTACAGGCGACCGGCAAGCCCTATGTCATCCTGCTCAACACCGTGTCGCCCGAAAGCGCCTCGGCGTCCGCTTTGGCAGCGTCCCTGTCGCAAAAATACACCGCTCCCGTGATCCCCGTCGATTGCGCGACGCTGGACGAGAATACCGTCAAGGGGATCCTCGCGTCCGTGCTGTTTGAGTTCCCGATCCGCGAGATCCGCGTCGAGATGCCCGGCTGGGTACGCGGGCTGGAGAAGGATAACTGGCTTAGACGCTCCGTCTTTGATTCCATTCGCGATCGTGCCGCTGCGATCAAAAAGATCCGCGAGGTACAGGACGCGGTAGGCGACCTTGCGGACGCGGAGAACATCAGCGCCGTTAGCGTGAAGTCGATGGATCTGGGCGCGGGCAGGGCGGATATCACCCTCGCCGTGGAGGACGGCTTGTTCTACCGGATCCTCTCCGAAAAATGCGGGCTGGAGATCCGCTCCGAGCGCGAGCTGATGGATTCGATCTGTGAGCTTGCCGCCGCCAAATCCCGCTTTGACCGCATCGAGGAAGCCTATGACGACGTCCTCGAGAAGGGCTACGGGATTGTCATGCCCACCATGGAGGAGCTAAAGCTCGAGGAGCCGGAGATCGTCAAGAGCAGCGGCAAGTACGGCATCCGTCTGAAAGCCTCCGCCCCGTCGGTGCATATGATGCGCATCGAGACCACCGCCGAGGTCACCCCAATCGTCGGCTCGGAGCAGCAGAGCGAGGAGCTGGTAAACTACTTGTTGAAGGAGTTTGAGGAAAGCCCCGTGAAGATCTGGGAGTCGGATATCTTCGGCAAATCCGTCAGCGACCTCGTCAACGAGGGGCTGCACAACAAGCTCTATCGGATGCCCGACAAAGCCCGCGCAAAGATCGGTGAGACCATGGAGAAGATCATCAACGACGGCTGTAACGGATTGATCTGTATTATTCTGTAGTAACAGCCTTCCCCTTAGGGAGATCCCCCAAGGGGAAGGCTATTCAAAAAACTATTGAATTCTTCTTCGGTTTGCGTTATAATATATCCTGAGATAAGATGGACATATCTATCAGGTATGTCCGCGTTCTATCCGAACGCTATGACAGGAGGTATATTTATGGGCGACAAACTGACGCTGTCGCTGACGGTTCTGCTGACGGGCTTTGCGGTCGTGTTCGCGGTGCTGCTGATCCTCATCGGCATCATCAAGCTCTACGGAACCATCATCTACAACATCCAAAACAAGGGGCATAAGAAAAAGAAGGATTCCCCGACTGCCAAGGTCGCCGCGCAGACGGACAAGGTCATGGAGCCTGTCCTCACAGTCGAGGCGGATCCCGAGACCGACGATGACGAGCTGATCGCGGTCATCTCGGCGGCGGTCTATTCAATGTATTCATCAAAGGTTCAGATCAAAAGCATCCGCAAGGCAAAGCCTGCGTCCAACGCGTGGCGCAACGCGGGTCTTTCGAATCTGAGACCGTTTTAAGGAGGGCTGTATATGGATATTTGGAATGGTTTTGTAGAAGCCCTCAAAGGACTTTTGGAACAATCCGGTTTTCTGTCGCTTTCGTGGCAGAACTATGTTATGATGGCGATCGCGTGTTTTCTCATGTTTCTCGCGATCAAAAAACAGTACGAGCCTCTGCTGTTGCTGCCGATCGCTTTTGGTATGCTGCTCGTCAACCTCTATCCCGACATCATGGGCGCGCCGAATATCAACCTCGTCGAGATCGCCTCTGTGAACGATCCGGCGGCTAAGGGTCATGTGATCCGCGAGATAGGGGAGAAGATCTACTACGAGGATCCCACCTACGGCGGTCTGCTTTACTACCTCTATCAGGGCGTCAAGCTCGGTATCTACCCGCCGCTGATCTTCCTCGGCATCGGCTGTATGACCGACTTCGGCCCGCTGATCGCCAACCCCAAGAGCTTTATCCTCGGCGCTGCGGCGCAGATCGGTATCTTCATCACCTTCATCGGCGCGATTTTCCTCGGCTTTACTCAGGCGCAGGCAGGCGCGATCGGAATCATCGGCGGCGCGGACGGCCCGACGGCGATCTATGTCACCTCAAAGCTCGCCCCGGAGCTGCTCGGCCCAATCGCGGTCGCGGCGTATTCCTACATGGCGCTGGTGCCGATCATCCAGCCTCCGATCATGAAGCTCTTGACCACCAAGAAAGAGCGTTCCGTCGTGATGGCGCAGCTCAGACCCGTCTCAAAGCTCGAGAAGATCATGTTCCCGGTCATCGTTGTCATCATCTGTGCGATCGCGCTGCCCTCAGCGGCGCCGCTGGTCGGTATGCTGATGCTGGGCAATATCTTCAAGGAATCCGGTGTTGTTGAGCGTATCTCCAAGACCGCTCAGAACGAGCTGATGAACATCATCACGATCTTCCTCGGCGTCACGGTCGGCGCTACCGCGACCGGTACCGTGTTCCTGACGCCCAAGACGCTGGGCATCATCGCGCTGGGACTGTTCGCGTTCTGCATGGGTACCGCGTTCGGCGTACTATTCGGCAAGATCATGTACAAGCTCTCCGGCGGCAAGGTCAATCCGCTGATCGGCTCGGCGGGCGTTTCGGCTGTTCCGATGGCGGCGCGTGTCGCCAACAAGGTCGGTCAGGAGGAGAATCCCGGCAACTTCCTTTTGATGCACGCCATGGGTCCGAACGTCGCGGGTGTTATCGGCTCCGCCGTCGCCGCGGGCGTACTGATGAGTATTTTGGGTTAATAGTAAGCAAACAGCCTTCCTGACGGAGGGCTGTTTTTTTGTCGGTATTGTAGGGACGAGCATTGCTCGTCCGATGAGGATGATATGCTTTTGGCTTTCGGACAACCGATGGTCGTCCCAGCAGAATAGATATGAATTGTTTGTAATATTCTGTATTAGAATTATAAATCATTCCTATGCTATATAATATAAACTGTACAATTAGGGACATAGGAGGTTTTTATGTCTAGACAAATCTCGATCGGCGATCTGCTCAAGATGTTTCTCGCGCATATCAAGCTGATCATCATTATGGTCATCCTCGGCGGTGGACTGGCGTACCTGTATGTTTCGTTCATGGTCACGCCGATGTATTCCACCAGCTCTCTGATCCTGGTTCAGAACAGCTCGTCCTTTGCGTCCGAGATGACGACCAATACACAGACCAAATCCGACGACAGGGTCAACATGAACGATATCACCTCGTCCGTCACCCTTGCCAACACCTGCGCCACCCTCTTCACCGTGGCGCCCGAAATGAAAGGCGTTATCTCCGGTGCGAATGTTTCGATCAAGCCGGTCGAGGACAGCTACTTCCTCAGAGTGACGGCGACCTCGTCTGATCCTCATACCGCCGCCAATGTCGCCAACACGGTTGCCGACAAGGCGCATGACGTCTACAAGACCTATTTTGACGCCGGTAAGGCGGAGGCGGTCGAATATGCCGATGTGCCCGCCAACCCCTCGTCGCCCGATAAGATGCGTTACCTGATCATCGGACTTCTGGCGGGACTGGTGCTGGGTCTTGTGATCTCCTTCCTGCTCGAGATCGTCGATACCACCATCAAGCCCGGCGACGACCTGTACAAGCAGTATAATATCCCGGTATTTGCCGAGATCATTGACTTTGAGATGGAAGGCGGTGCAAAGAAGAAATGAAGCTGAGTCTGAAGAAAAAACCCGTTGATTCCGGCATGGATAAGCCGAAGAACGTCATCAGCAGTAACTCCCGATTTGCCATCGTCGAGGCGTATAAGATTGCGCGTACCAACCTGGTATTCTCCCTGACCGCGCTCGAGAACAACTGTGTAGCGGTTACCTCGTGGTCGAAGGGTGAAGGTAAAAGTACCGCGACGGTCAACCTTGCGATCTCTTTCGCAAAGATGAGCAAGCGCGTTTTGCTGATCGATACCGACTTGCGTCGTCCCAATACCCACAACCTTTTGAAGCTCAATAACGACCACGGCGTTTCCGATGTGGTCGCCGGCATGGGCGATTTTGAGAAAGAGGTTCACCGTGACGTCATCCCTTATCTGGATGTTTTGACCTCCGGCGCGATCCCTCCCAACCCGTCCGAGCTGATCGCTTCTCCCGTATTCGCCGATCTGCTGAAGAAGGCGAAGGAGGAGTATGACTATGTCATCATGGATACCCCACCTCTGGGCGTCGTCGCCGA
>OMTA01000109.1:0-5586 GCA_900313895.1 uncultured Eubacteriales bacterium
AGATCATCGGTTCTGGTCGAAAGAATGGATAAG
This sequence comes from uncultured Eubacteriales bacterium, assembly GCA_900313895.1. GTDB lineage: Bacteria > Bacillota > Clostridia > Oscillospirales > Acutalibacteraceae > Ruminococcoides. The sequence continues at coordinate 34 of OMTA01000109.1, forward strand.
GACGGCGTCTATGAGGGCTACACGCCAAACTATACCCGCGTCAAGATCAACGATCGTTCGCTGATCTCCGGCGATCTCTATGATGTTGTGATCACAGAAGCATTTGATGAATTCTGTGTCGCGGAGGTAGTCAGATAACGCATCACGTTCCTGATCTCCGCCTGATTATCTTCATCGTGAAAGCTGTCGTAGCTGTACAGCATAAATCCGTTGACCTTTGATTTGCGGATGATCTTGATCTCCGCCTCCAATATATCGTTGTTATCCAGCCAGGTACCGTCGTCCGCGTCGGTACCCGCTTTATAACCGGATAAACCTACATAGAAGAATAATCCGTCATGCTTTTTCAGACTGAACCATTCCTTCAGACTGTTCTCAAAGGTTAGCGCCGGATTATCCAGACTGTAATATAACTGCGGACAGATATAATCGATATAGCCCTCTTCTTTACACCACGTTTTGACGTCCGCGTAAATCGCGTCGTTGTTTTTCAGATTTCCCTGCGGAGAGATCCCGAACAGGATGTTTTCATCCGCTTCATGCGCGGCTTGATATGCCTTTTTTACCATCTGATTGACGTTGTTGATCCTGAATGATTCGATACTCAAGCTGACGTTGTTGTCCTTTTGATACTGCTGATAGTCCTTAATGTCAAAGTCTCCGCAGTCCTCGGGATAGAAGTAGTCGTCAAACTGGATTCCGTCGATATCGTAGTTTTCGACCAGTTCTTTGACGCCGTCAGCGATCAGCTGCTGCGCTTTTTCACTGTACGGATTCAGATAAAGCCCCTCTCCGATCTGTGACAGGATGCTGTCATCCCGGACGCACGGATTGTCGTCGCTGAGTTCATCAGGCGTCTTACCGGTACTGACGCGATACGGATTGACCCATGCGTGAAGATACAGATCGTTTGCCTTGCATTTGTCAACGATCATTTGCAGCGGATCGAATCCCGGATCAACGCCCTGTTTTCCGCTGATGATGTGTGACCACGGAAAATACTTTGATGGGTAGATCGCGTCACAAAAAGGTCTGACCTGCACGATCATCGTATTGAAACCGCCTTCTTTGATCTCCCGAATGATCGTGTCAATCCTTTGATTGAACGCGGCTTTTTGATCGCTCTCATTCTCAACGTCCAGCGTCATATAGGTGACCCATACGCCGCGCATTTCCTTCGGCGTATTGACGGCCGGACGATCGATCTTTACTGCGGGCTCTTTTGCTTCATCGGTCTGCTTCGGGATCATCGCTTTGACGCTGATCACAGCGACTAACAGCAGCAGCGACAATACGGACGGTACAATTCTTTTGATCATTATTTTTCACTCCGAGGATTTTATGATTTATTTAGCTGTATATTTGATTATCATCAACTTGATCGCGATCGTGATCACGGCGCATGACAAGCTCGCTGCCGTTCATCATCGTCGCCGTGTGTCCGAGAAGGGCTTGATGTTCATCTCTGCTTTAGGCGGCGCTCCCGCAATGTATCTGACAATGCTTGTCATTCGTCATAAAACACGAAAGCCTCTTTTTATGATAGGTATTCCCGTGATCTTTCTTTTAGAACTTGCCATCGTTTTGTTGGGTGCTCATTATGTCTTCCATTTGTTTTGATTTTACCGTTACCGCCGATAATGACGGTTGTACTCTGCGTACTTTTCTTCGAAAAGCTTGCGGTATTTCCGCGCGCTCGATGACGCTGCTGAAGTTTTCCGAAGGAATCTATCGCAGAGATACCGTTATCAAAGCGCATGAAATCGTTTACAGCGGCGATGTGATCACGCTGCGGTTGCCGCGGGAAAAGAACGATATCGCTCCTGTACAGGGGGATTTATCGATCCTGTATGAAGATGAATATCTTTTGATCGTCGATAAACCCGCTGCTATGCCCGTCCATCCGACGAAGAAGCATCAGCTCGATACGCTGGCGAATATCGTATCCTGTTATCAGCAGAGCAGGGGAGAAAGCTACACATTTCGCGCGCTGAATCGATTGGATAAGGACACCTCCGGCTGCGTGATGATCGCGAAAGACAGACTGACTTATGCGCTTGTCAAGGACAGTATCAAAAAGAAATATATCGCTGTATGTGAAGGCGTTATCCTTGATGAAGGTGTGATCGATTCTCCGATTGGCATGGAAGAGAATAGCAAAATCAAACGTTGCGTTCGAGCCAACGGTCAATCGGCGATCACACATTATCGACCGATCAGTAATGACGGTCAACACACTTTATTGGAACTGTGGTTGGAAACCGGCAGGACGCATCAGATCCGCTGTCATATGAGCAACATCGGGCACCCTTTGGCGGGAGATGATCTGTACGGCGGGAGCCTTATTGAAATCACACGTCAGGCGCTGCATTGTCGTGAGATAACGTTCGAACATCCTTATACAAAGGAGCAGATTTATATCTCAACGGATATCCCGTATGAAATCGCGCAAATAATAAAAGAGGGCAGGTAGCCCTCTTTTATTTGATGTGTATTCTTTCTTTTTTGTTAACGCCCTTGATACCGCCGAAGAAGCCGAACAGAAGCAGTACAAATAACCTCAGTCCGGTCAGAATACTGATCGTGTCGCCCGAACTCAATCCGACGATGAACAGGATGACGAAGGATAGAAATCCGATGATGATCCCCAAAAGGAAGCCTTGGCTTTTGTGGATCGCGGCTGCGATATAAGCGCCTGAAAATACGCCGATCGCGTCCGCAATCAATAACACATAGGGCATGATCGGATAGGGGATCGATATACCGAATGTCACAATCGCGCACAGGATCAATGACAGTAACAGGATCACGACTAATGTCACGCCTAATCCGATAAGAATTGTTTTAAAAGGGAGTTTTCCCGCATCGATAAATCCGGACATAAAAAATCACCTCAGTCATTTCTATGCTGAGGTGATCGCTTTTATTATTCGTTATTATTAGCGTTCTCTTTCGCGGCTTTCGCTTCTTCTTTCGCCTTTTTCTTAGCAGCACGCGCTTCTTGAAGCTGCTCGAGCTTGCTCTTGGGCTTTTCCTGCGCGTTTTCCTTTACTGTGTCAACGCTGGAGATCGCCCACTTTTTAAATTTCATCTTGACTCTGTCGGAACCGGTCTCGATGATAAAAGCGTCTTCGTCTTCTTTGATCGCAACGATCCTGCCGACGATACCGCCGATAGTTGTGACGTCATCGCCGATCGCGATATTGTCACGCATTGCCTGTTCTTCTTTTTTCTTCTTGGAGTTCGGTCTGATCAGCACGAGGTAAAGTACACCGAAAAGTGCTGCATATATGAGTATCATTACCCAACCTTGCATTGAAAAATCATCCTTTCTAGCGAATTCTTATCAATTATAACAGCAAAAAACGACTTTTGCAAGTAAAAATTGAATCAGAAGCGAATAATCCTCTTACCTTTGTAACACTCAATAAAAGCGAGGATAGTATTCATATGGTTGTTTGTCACTTATTCCAAGAAGATATAGCGATGATAGTCGGGATATGATAAGTAGAGGAGGATCATAAGGGTTACACAAATGTAATCGCTTTTGTGGATCCTATACCATTTTGTTTATAAAATGTTTACACTTCGATTTGCTATAATTCTTTAGAATAATTATAATTTAGAACTAAATTTGTATAATTATGATAGATAAGAATGGAGTGAAATAGATGAAAAAACTATTATCCTTAACCTTATGCTTAGCAATGATTTTCGGCGTAATCGCAGTGAATACCGTAACATTCTCCGCTGAGGAAGCTTCTGATTATCCTACAGAAGCAACCGCAGCAACAGAGGAGACGGCGACTGTTGATACCGATGAAGCTGACGGTGATATCGCCGAGGTCGGAGCTGCCGCCGATACACAGGAGACCGGCGCGATCACTCCTGTCAATCTCGGCAAGAGTTTTTACGCCAAAGTGAAACTGATCAATAACAACAGTTTCTTTTTCACTTCTCCGTCACGCGCTACAAGGGCGCCTATGTTGTATAAATCAACCGGTTACGCCAATCAGGTCTGGAACTTTGTGCTTGACGGTTCTTTCTATCGGATTCGCAACGTTTCTTTGAACAAGTATCTCGAGATGAAGGGTTCCGAAGCAAAGGAAGGCGATACGCTTATCTTTGCTGCTCAGCGTAATGCCGCGGAACAAAAGTGGCTGATCTCAAAGGATTCTACCGGATACAGGATCCATTCCTATGTTGACAATTCTTTCATGATCTCCGGCTCGGCTTCTCCTGTCAACGGCACACAGCTCCGCCTGACCGCTGACAACGCTGACGCGAATACTTATGTCAGCTTTGACAAGCTTTCGCTTACTTCCGATAAGCTGCCTACTCCCGTTACAAAACTGGCGAATCATTACGAAGGCGTTTTGATTGATTGGAATGATGTCGCCGGCGCTAAGAAGTATCGTGTATTCCGCTACAATAACTCCACCAAGGCGTGGGATATGCTTAGCGAGGTAACCGATTCGCAGTATATCGATAAAAAGGTTTCTTCCAATAATACCTATCAATATGCGGTCAGAACCGTCAGCCCCGTACTGTCTGACTTTGAGGCGAAGTCCATCAAGTATATCGCCGCACCGCGTATCTCCATCAACAATACCGTCAACGGGCCTGTGATCTCATGGAAAAAGATCGCGGGCGCCGAGAAATACAGAGTCTTTGTGAAGAACGGTTCAAGCTGGTCGGCGCTGGCTAATTGTGTCGGTACATCGCATCTGCATAAAGCCGCCGCTTTCAACAAAACCTATACCTATACCGTTCGCTGTATCTCCGCTAACGGAAAAGCCTTTACTTCCGCGTTCAATACCGCGGGCGTCAGCAATATGATCGTCAAAACGCCCGATCCTAAGACGACCTTGATGCCCTTCTCGCTGGATGTATCATGGGATAAGATCACCGGCGCATCAAAATACAGAGTTTTCTATAAGAGCAAGACCGTTAAGTCCTGGACGAAGGTTGCCGATGTTGTCGGCACATCGCATCGTTTCTCCGATGTCGTCAACGGCAATTACTATTACTTCACCGTTCGCGCTATGAACAGCAAGGGCGCGTTTATCAGCGGCTTTAAGTCTACTTCTGCAGCATATTTTTACGACGCGCCTGTCGTGAAAACGATCACGTCTTCATCGAACGCAAACAAGCTCTCATGGTATCCGGTATCCGGCGCGTATAAATACAGAGTATTTTCATGGAACGGAAAACAGTGGGTCAAAAAAGGCGATACAGCTGCCTATACCACATCTCTCAGCGCTTCCATCGTCGGAACAAAACAGCAGAATATCTGCTATGCTGTCAGATGTATGGATAAGAACGGTAAATATATTAGCTCTTATCTGGCTACTGTTATTGAATCCGGACTCAGGTATTATTTCCCCGGCGAGTATACCTCAAAGCATCAATTCTGATAACGGGTTTAGTCCTGCTTTTATGTTATCTTCATGAGTACGAGAAGATAGCATGACAGGGTATTCCTATGAATACCCTTTGGAGGGGTAAAGATGAAAAAACGTATTCTTTTCATTATGTGGATCGCAGTGCTGT
>OMTA01000109.1:5638-6278 GCA_900313895.1 uncultured Eubacteriales bacterium
GAAAGAACCTGTACCGTCAAAAGAAAATGCAGACATCAGCGTCACTGGTTCTTCCTATGAAGATCTGGGGGCGAGATTTTACGCGCGCATCGGCATGGAGGATCCGAAAAAGTATTTTACGATCCCGGATGATGTGATGCAAACGACCCAGATGAAAGAGTATATGGACAGCAGTGTTCAGTTCTGGCATTTTACCCGCCAATCCGATGGATCATATAAAATCAGAAACGTCAATAAAAATCTGTACCTTGAATTGTACAACGGAAAGAATCCCGGCGAGTACAGCGAGACCTTCCATACCGATGAGGATAATCTGGGAGATCAAAAGTGGTTTTTGAAAAAAGCAGGCGACGGCTACCAGTTCATTTCATGCTCCAATCCTTACGTCATGTTGAACGCGATCAACCTCTATGGCTCACATACCGAAGTCGTTATGACGAAGGATCCGCATAAGGTCACAACGCACTTTACGATCACAAAGCTGCCGATAAACTCCGATCTTCTCGCAACGCCTGCTGTCATATTGGCTTGCGTCAACGGCGGCGTTTCGATCACATGGGACAAGGTCTACTATGCGACGTCTTATCGCGTCTATCGCTATAACGCGTCGACGAAAAAATGGGTCTCAATCACCAAAACA
>OMTA01000086.1 GCA_900313895.1 uncultured Eubacteriales bacterium
AACAGAGCGGATCCCACCCTGACCATCGTGGCGCCGCAGCGTATTGCCTCTTCGTAGTCTTCGGACATACCCATCGACAATACATCCATAGATATATTATCTATATTTTTGCTCTTAATGTCAAGGAAGATATGCCGCATATTATCAAAAAATTTACAAATTTCTTGTGCATTTTCACAAATCGGCGGGATCGCCATCAATCCGCGCACCTGAATCGACGGGATTTCGCGAATTTCGCCGAGTAATTCGTCGAGCATCTCGGGCATGACGCCGGATTTGTTCTCCTCACGGCCGATGTTCACTTCGACGAGGATATCGGTGGAGATGCCCTGCTTTTCAGAGCAGCGGGAGATCTCGCGCGCGAGCTTGATCGAATCGACGGACTGGATCAGATCGACCTTTCCGACGATCTGGCGCACCTTGTTCGACTGGAGGTGTCCGATGAACTGGAGGGACGCGTGGTCGAGGTCGTAGTCGTCGTACTTGGAGAGGAGCTCCTGGACGCGGTTCTCGCCGATATAGCGAAGTCCTAAGGAGATCGCGTGGTTGATGGTGGGCGCGTCGACGGTTTTGGTCGCCGCGAGGAAGGTGATGTCATCGGCGGTCTTGCCGACCGACTGTGCCGCGCGGGCGATGTTCTCGCAAATATGTTGATAGTTATATTCTACGTCACTGAATGAGCTTGCCATTGAACAGGTCTCCTCCTTCTACTACTACCTTATCGTAAAGCGTCACCGTCGAGCCGTTGAAAAGCGTGCCCTCGGCGGGGGTTTCGTTACAAATGATATAATCGTCGCCGGCAAAGATGATATCGACTTCTTTGAATACCAGCTCGTTGCCGTACTCAACATAGACGCCCTGTACCGTTGCGGTCTCGGTCTTTTCGTTGCCGTCTTTATCGGTGACGGTACGCTCGATCTCGTCGTCATGGAGCGCTTTTTTGCTGATCTTCAGCCCTTCGTAGGTATTGACGACGATCTCGACGGGTTCTTTGCGCACGCGGGAGATGCCGGTATTCATATAATTGCACTGAAACACGACGATGGAGTTCTCGCCGTCGGACGACTGGTTGACGGACAGCACCTTGGCGGGGATATCCTCGCTCATGGCATAGGGCATCCGAATGGTGATCGACTCGCTGTTGCGGCTGATGTTCGCCGCCTCGTCATTTGACACAGGACATACCATGTACCAGTTGACGCCCTTGATGATCTTGCCGATATGGCCGGAGGTCTGGGATTCGTCCGGCTCGATGGAGTTGAAATCGTCGTAGGTCATGCGGTCGAGCTTAGTCGCGTCGATCGCCTTTTCGTAGCCGTCAACGGTGGAGACGAAATAACCCGAGGACTCGGACTTGATCGTGCCGATGGGTTTTCCGGTGGATGACTCGAGAGAGGCGCGCTCGGACTCGAGCTCGGCGATCTTCTCGCTGAAATCGCCCTGCTGACCGGTGACCATCTGCTTGCGATAAACGGAGGTCATGAGGTCTTCCTCGGCGGAATGGATGGTATCGAAGGAACGGGAATTGATCTGCTTTTCCAGATAGATCAGCTTATCGTTCAGCTGGCTGTTCATGGTATCGATACCGACGTTGAACGTATTGGAAGCGCCGCTGAGGGATTTGAGGAAGGCGATCTTTTCGTCGATCTCGTCGATCCTGCTGAGCGCGGCGACGTCCTGCTCGTTGTTATACTCTGTGGCGATCGTTCCGCCGACGGTGACCTTGTCGCCGTCGGAGACGCTGTATACCAGCACACCCTTGGCGGAGGAATCGACGTACTCTTCGTTGCGGACGACCAGACCGGTGGTCTTGATGATATCCTCGGCGGTCGCGCGGTAGGTGATCTCGGTGGAGATATTGTTGGAGCCGAGGAAGTTGGTCGTGATGAACAGGAATACGATATACGCCAGCACCAGTGCGATCGCGACGCCGATGAGGATTCGTTTTGTGATTGTCTTACGGGTTTCTGACTTAGTCATAGCTACAGTCCTTATGAATAATAGTTAACGCTGAGCTGAGGATCTCATCAAAGCTCATGCGGTCGATTTCGAACCAATGGGTGGAGGGGTCGCGCCTGAACCATGTCAGCTGACGCTTGGCGTAGCGACGGGTAGCGCGCTTGAGGTTTTCAACGCACTCTTCAAGGGGCAGGCTGCCGCTGAGATACGGCAGAAGCTCTTTGTAGCCGATGGCGGCGTTGGCGGTCGTGCCGTAGTCACAGGCGTAGAACGCGCGGGCTTCTTCGACAAGACCGTTTGCGAGCATGAGATCAACGCGGCGGTTGATGCGCTCGTAAAGATAGTCACGGTCGGCGGCGGTCAGACCGATACGGGTCGCTTGGTAGGGCGAGGGCGCGGCGGTCTGGGACAGATTGAGCTGTGTCTGGGTCATACCGGTCGTGCGGTAGACCTCGATACAGCGCAGGATGCGTTTGGGGTTTCTGCCGACGGATAAACGGTCGGCGGACGCGGGATCAAAGGTGCGGATCGTATCGAGCATCCCGTCGATCCCTTTTGTATCAAGCTCCTGTTGGAGCGCGGAACGAAGATCGGGGTCGGGATCGGTCTCGACAAAATCAACGTTGCCGAGCAGAGAATCGACATACAGTCCCGTACCGCCCGCGATGATCGGGAGCTTTCCCCTATCGCGGATATCGGCGATCAGAGGCTTTGACAGCTCGCAAAAGCGCGCGACGGAAAAATCCTCACCGGGATCGAGAAAGTCCATCAGATGATGCGGGACGCCCTTCTTCTCGGCATCCGTGGGCTTTGCGGTAGCGATATCCATATGGCGGTAGATCTGCATGGAATCGGCGGAGATGATCTCACCGGAAAGTTGCAGGGCAAGCTCTACAGAAAGAGCGGTCTTGCCGGAGGCGGTGGGGCCTACGACGGCGATTACGGGGATCTTGTCCATGTTACACCCTACCGAACCAGCGCTCGATCTCGCGCTTTTTGACGACGACGCAGACGGGTCTGCCGTGGGGACAATGGCGGACGTCCTCGTCCTCTACCTGGCGCGCTAAGGCGATCAGCTCCTCGGGGGTGCTGGTGTTGCCGCCTTTGATCGCGGCGCGGCAGGAGACGTTGTGATAGATCCAGTCCATCTTTTCGGAGCGGATCTCCTTTTTGTTTTCGCTGAGATATCCCGCCATTTCGATGACGGAGGACTCGATATCTTCAAGGGACAGATACTGGGGCGCGGAACGGATGATGATCGTGCCGTTGCCGAAATCGTCGATATCGAAGCCCGCTTCGGAGAACACCTCGAAATCAGAGATCACGGAGGTATAATCGAGCTTGTTGAGGGTGACGGTGATCGGGGTCAAAAGCAGCTGGGAATAGCCGCTCCCCTTTTCCTTTTTGAGCTTTTCGTAGATGATGCGCTCGTGCGCGGCGTGCTTATCGATCAAGAGAAGCTCGCGGGGGTTTTTCTCGATGATGATATAGGTTTTGAACGCTTCGCCGATATAGCGATAGCTGTTGTCATCGGTTTCGATCAGCGGGGTAGGATCGGCAGGCTGCTCGGGGGCAGGTGCAGATACTACAGCAGGCTCTTGATCCTGCTCGACGTCATCGGGAATCTGTACCTCGGGCGCGGGCTGAGGATCGGTGCGCTTTGTTTCGATATACGCTTTGTAACGATCGGCGACCGTCGGCGCGGAATCGCTGACGGAAAGCTTCTGCGGATCGATGGCGGGCTTCTCTTCTTTGACAGGCTCGTCGAGAAGGCGGAGCAATTCGTCGGAATCGTCTTTGAGAGGCTGCTTTTTGACAGCGGGCGCAGCGGGAGCGGACTGTTCGTCGCGCTCGCGGAATACCTTTTGCGCCAGTTCAAAGGGGTTGACGCGCACGGATGGCTTGTTCGCGGTGACTTCGACGCGCTGTTCGCCGTTTTGCAGCGCGGTCTTGACCGCATGGTAGACAGCGTCGAACACGGGGCGTTCGTTGACGAAACGCACCTCGAGCTTGGTCGGGTGGACGTTGACGTCGACCGCGTTGTAGGACAGCTCGATATTCAACACGCAGCATGGGAACTTTCCGATCATCACGGAGCCTTTGCACGCCTCGGAGATCGCCGCCATAGCGGTCTTGGAGATCACATAGCGGTTGTTGATGAAAAAGTTCTGCATATTGCGGTTGGGGCGGGCTTTCTCGGGCTGGCTGATATAGCCGGACACCCGGATACCGCCGAGGGTATAATCGACCGGCAGCAGGGATCTCGCGAACTCTCTGCCGTAGACGGCGTAGATCGCGGAGAGGAGCTTTCCGTCGCCGGAGGTATGGAGCACCTGCTTTTGGTCACGGATATAGGTAAGCGCGATCTCGGGATGAGAAAGCGCGATCTTGTCGATCACATTGGAAACAGCGTTGCCCTCCGCCATATCCGTCTTCAGAAACTTCATGCGGGCGGGAACGTTGTAGAACAGGTCACGGATGATGAAGGTAGTGCCGTCGGGACAGCCGGCGTCGTTCAAAGAGATCTCCTCGCCGCCTTCGATCAGATAGCGGGTGCCGATCTCTTCCTCGCGCGCCTTGGTGATCAGCTCGAGGTGGGATACCGAGGAAACGGACGCGAGGGCTTCGCCGCGGAAGCCGAGGGTGGAGATCGCGTCGAGGTCGTCCTCAACACGCACCTTGGAGGTCGCGTGGCGCACAAAGGCGGGGCGGATATCCTCGCGCAGGATGCCCGATCCGTTATCGGCGACGCGCATAAAGGTGACGCCGCCGTTTTTGATCTCGACGGTGACGGCGGTCGCGCCGGCGTCGATGGAGTTTTCGACCAGTTCTTTGATAACGGAGGAAGGGCGTTCGACGACCTCACCGGCAGCGATCAATTCTGCCACGTGTTTGTCAAGAATATTGATTTTGCCCATGGTGATTCCTCCTTTGGATTAGTTGGTGGTTTGAGGTGCTGTCCAAATCTATGATTTGGCTAACAGCACCCATGCAAGGCTCTCCCAAGAAGCGGAGTGCTTGCACGAACGCTGATTGGTTGAGAGCTACTGCGGGTAGTCGTTTTTTAGGTGGGATATGCTTCGCGTTCAAACGACATCTGACAGAAAGGCAGCGGGAGGAGCAAGCCCCTCCCCTACGGGTAGGATTGATATGCTTTGCGTACAAACGGGATTTGGATGAAAGGTAACGGTACGTCGCAAGCGCCGTCCCCTACGGCAAACGTTAGATTTGCTTCGCGGGAGATGTGAGATATAGCGGATAGGCTGCGGACGAGCGATGCTCGTCCCTACGGTGGAGTGGATTTGCTTCGGTGTTTATTAGGGGTTAATCCAGCAGATTTTTGAGTTCGTACAGGACGTTCATCGCTTCGATCGGGGTGAGGGTGTTGACGTCGACGGTGCGGAGCTTTTCTTCGATCGCGGAGGTTGAGGGCGGCATCAGGCTCAGCTGTGCCGGCTCGTCCGATATAAACGCGTCGTTTGAGGGATGGCGCTCCTGCGGAGCGGAAGCGTTCAGCTCGCGCAGGATCTCTTTGGCGCGGTCGATGATACTGTCGGGCAGACCCGCGAGCTTTGCGACCTCGACGCCGTAGCTTTCATCCGCGCCGCCGGGAACGATACGGCGCAGGAAGGTGATCTCGTCGCCGCGTTTTTTGACGGCGATGTTATAATTCTTGACGCCGTCGAGAAGCTCTTCCATCACGGTCAGCTCATGGTAATGGGTCGCGAACAGGCTGCGCGCGCCGAGCTTCTTTTTATCGGCGACAAACTCGAGGACAGCACGGGCGATGCTCATACCGTCATAGGTAGAGGTACCGCGGCCGATCTCATCGAGGATAAGAAGGCTTTTGTTGGTTGCGTTTTTGACGATTGTCGCGACCTCGTTCATCTCGACCATAAAGGTCGACTGGCCGGAGGCGAGATCGTCGGACGCGCCGACGCGGGTGAAGATCGCGTCGACCAGACCGATCTCGGCATAGGACGCGGGGACGAAGGAGCCCATCTGCGCCATCAAAACGATCAAAGCGACCTGGCGCATATAGGTGGATTTTCCCGCCATATTCGGGCCGGTGATGATGGCGATGCGGTTCTCGTAGGAATCGAGGAACACATCGTTCGGGACGAACAGGGCGTTATCGAGCAGGGCTTCGACCACCGGATGTCGGCTGTCTTTGAGGCGGATCGCGGCGCCCTGGTTGATGTCGGGTTTTGTATAGCGATTGTCGCAGGCGACGTTGGAGAGAGATACCAGAACGTCGAGGGTGGCGATCGCTTTGGCGGTGCGCTCGATACGGTCGAGGTTCAAGGCGACCTGCTCGCGCACGCTGTTGAACAGCTCAT
>OMTA01000110.1 GCA_900313895.1 uncultured Eubacteriales bacterium
ATTTCGGGCGATGAGCTGTTCTTTGAGGGATTCGTAGCGACGGCGTTTTTCATCCTTCGCGAAATGTACCTCCCGGGACTGGACGGGACAGTCGGTGTAATCGAGAACGGTATCGCCGAACTGCTCGCTCGTCAGATCGAACACGCAATCGCCCACAACGTTGAAACAATGGAAGTTGCCGTCGTCAAGCGGTACGCCGCGTACCTCGCCGCCGAAAAGATCCTGCATCAAAAAGGCGGTGATCGAACACTGACCGCAGGTCTTGTTCTCTCGCGACCATTTGTCGCGCATCCGCGGAGCGCAGGTGTCGGCGCTCCAGATATCGCTGAGCAGACCGTAATGGTCGCGGGGCGTCAGCCCGTTTTTGTCTTTGATATTCGCTGTTTTCCAGCCGTAAAAATGATAGGTTTTCATCGTGGTATTCCTTTTATCTTTTATCGTCCGATCCAATCGTAACGGCGAAGGTGCTCGAAGGTCGGGCATTCGTAGCCCGGGACAACGTCCATCAACAGGAGCCTGTCGTCATTAACGCGAAACAGAACAAAGTCGTCATAGTAGACGGTCGTCAGATAGGTCTCGTACTGCGGCAGGCGCTTAGATCGATAGCGGATGGCGCTTTCGAAGCTGGTTTGCAGCGCCGCTGTCAAGCGCTCTACACCGTCGTCGGGACGACCCTCTAAAAAGCGGTATTCGTAGGGATAAAACAGCAGAAGATTCTTCCCGGTTTCCAGCTTCTCGAGAAAGACCTTGATATCTTTTTCGTAGATTTGGAGGCTTTCGCCGACGCGGATGCGCTCGAGATCATCGAGGGATGACCTGCGCAGCGCGGCGTGCATTCGGGTGACGGTAATCTCCGCCTCGGTATTGAGCGGATCGCGCTTGCCCGTATAGCCGACGATATAGCCGTTCTCGTCGATCTGATAACGCGGGGATAAGAGGCTTGAGGCTTTCATGCTCGACTGGGAGGCGATCAGCTTGAAGTCGATGCCGTAGTCGCCCGAGTAGGCGTCGCACTCGGCGTGCGCCTGGCTCTCGTGCCACACAAACGCCTCGGGATGGCTTTTGCGCATCTCGGGGGAATGGTTCAAAAGCTCGACCATGTAGAATTCATAGTTGCACAAAGGATCATTACGCACAAAGTTTTTTACGGTGACAGGCGCGTCAAGCATCCTGAGCATCAATTCGGGTTTCACTCTTGATCCTCCTCTATCACGCCGGCTTTCGGTCGGTGTTACTTCGGATAAAAACATACTGTGTATCGGTGGAGCGCGCGTCGTCAAAATGGTAGTTGCTGACGGAGAACGCCTTCAGCTCCTCGGGACGACGGGCGTTGATCCCGGCGGCGAAGCGCACCATCTCGCCGCGCGCCATCTTTGCGTAAACGCCTTTGGTCACGATCTTCCCGCCGACAAGCTCGCCGAACACGACGGTGATGTATCTGTCCTGCGGGGTGAGGTGCTTTTCGATACACTTTGAATACTCTTTTGAGGCGAGGTTGACGATCACCCTGTCCTCGGGCAGAACCGCGCGATACAACGAATCGCCCCAGAAGGCATAGAGATCTTTGCAGCCCTCTGCCTTTGCTTTTGCCTGCATTTCCAAGCGGTACGGCACAACGCCATCGAGCGGCCTTAATACGCCGTAAAAGCCCGACAGGATCCGCAGGCGCTCCTGCACATAGTCAAAATAGCCGCTCTCAAAAACCGAGGGCGCCATATAGGTATACTGGATGCCGTCATAGGCGAGCAGCGCGGGGGTAAGTGAATGCCTGAGATCCATATGCGCGAACCGCTCGCGGTTCTCAGAAGCGATCTTATCGTTACACGCCCAGAGCTTCTTTTGCTCGTCGTAGGACAGGCTGTTCAGATAGTCTTTCAATACCTCAGCCCGATCGACAAACTGCGGCAGATCCGCGCACGGCAGGGTGTCGGTATCGACCTTCATCTGCTTTGCGGGAGAGATGATCAGCCTCATGAAAGCTCTCCGAGCATCTGAGCGGGGTTATCCGCCGCCTTGACCTTATCGAAGGCTTTTTCGATCATGCCGTTCTCGTCGATCAGGTAGGTGGTGCGGACAACGCCCATGCTGACCTTGCCGTAGAGCTTCTTTTCTTTCCAGACATCGTACGCCCGGATCACTTCTTTTTCGGGATCCGAGAGCAGAATAAACGGCAGTCCGTACTTTTCTTCAAAGCGCTTGTGGGACGCGACAGTATCTTTGCTGACACCCAGGATGACCGCGCCTTTTTCTCTGAACTGCGGATACAGCTCGCCGAAGGCGCACGCCTGCTTGGTGCATCCCGCGGTCATATCCTTCGGGTAAAAATAGAGGATGACCTTCTGTCCCTGATAATCCGAGAGCGATCGCGGCTCTCCGTTCTGATCGGGAAGGGTGAAATCCGGCGCTTTTGTTCCGATTGCTAACATACTATTTCCTCCGTACTGATTGGTTATTCGCAGTAGCTCTTGATACACGCAGAGAGATAGGCGGCGGTGCCGTCGCCGTGGCGGTCGATGTTCTTTTTGAAGCGTTCATCGGCGACATACATCTCGCCGAGTCCTTTGAGGATCTCGTCGGTGCAATTGTACATATGATCGCTGATGAACTGTTGGAGCTTTCTGACCTGCAGGCGGGGCTTCTCATGATCGGGTGCGACGCCTCTCTCGTTGAGCTTCGCAAAGCCCTCGAGGATCGCGTCCATGGAGTCATGCATCGCGCTCCAATCGTCGGCTGTGTATCCTGCGGTGCGGCGTTCGCTCTCTTTGAAAGCGTCGGTATCGCCCCAAAGGGCGCGCGCTTCGTCCGCGTACTGTTTTCTCATCTTTTCGTAATCGTTATTCATAAGGAAACTCCTTTCGTATCCTGTTCTGTCATACCCCGCGCATGGTCAGGGAGATGCGTTTTTTCCTGACGTCTACCGACAGGATCTTTACCTTGACGATATCGCCGACCTTCAGCACCTCGGACGGGTGCTTGATGAATTTGTCGCAGATCTGCGCACCGTGCCGGTCAGCTCCATGCCCTCCTTGAGGTCGTTGATATCCAGCACATCCGTGCGGAGCATGGGCTTGGGCATCTCGTCGCGGGGATCGCGTCCGGGCTTTGACAGCTCTTTGACGATATCGTCGAGGGTCGGCAGACCGATCGAGAGCTGCTGTGAGAGGTTCTTTGTGCCGAACGCCTTGACCTTTGCCGCCAGGTCGGCAAACTTTGCGGATCTGATCTCGCTATCCGTATAGCCGACGAGCTTCAACAGCTCTTTGGCGGTAGCGTAGCTCTCGGGATGGACGGCGGTACGGTCGAGCGGGTTTCGGCTTTCGGGCACGCGCAAAAAGCCCGCGCACTGTTCAAAGGCTTTCGGCCCTAATTTCGGAACTTTTTTCAGCTCCGCGCGGGAGGAAAACGCACCGTTTTCCTCGCGGTAGGCAACGATATTTTTGCAGACGGTCGCGTTCAGTCCCGATACTCTCAGCAATAACGCGGGTGAGGCGGTGTTCAGATCCGCGCCCACGGAGTTGACGCAATCCTCGACGACGCCGTCGAGGGTCTCGCCGAGGCGTTTTTGAGGCATATCGTGCTGGTACTGGCCGACGCCGATCGCCTTGGGCTCGATCTTGACCAGCTCGGCGAGGGGATCCTGCAATCTTCTGGCGATCGAAACCGCGCTGCGCAGGGTCAGATCAAGCTCGGGAAGCTCGGTCGCGGCGAGCTTTGAGGCGGAATAGACGGACGCGCCCGCCTCGCTGACAACCATATAATAGACGGTGTGATCCGCCTCTTTGATCGCGTCGGCGGCAAACATCTCGGTCTCCTTGCTCGCGGTGCCGTTGCCGATCGAGATGATATCGACGTTGTGCTTTTTGATCAGCTCGAGCAGCTTGCGCTTTGACTGAGCGATCTTCTGCTCGGAATGGGTGGGATAGATCACGGCGGTATCGAGTACCTTGCCGGTATCGTCGACGACCGCGACCTTGCAGCCGGTTCGATAGCCTGGGTCGAGACCCAGGACGGTCTTGCCCTTGACGGGCGGCTGCATCAAAAGCTGCTTGAGGTTTGTCGCGAACACCTTCATCGCGTTTTCGGACGCCGTTTCGGTCAGCTCGCGGTCAGCTCGGAGCGGATCTCGCGCTCGATAGAGGGAAAGATCAGGCGGGTGTACGCGTCCTCGGCGGCGGCTCTCAGAATATCGGAGCACAGGGGATTGGTACCCTTATCCAGCGCGCGGTCGATGACGCGCAGAGGCTCGTCGGGATCGAGGACGATGCTGACCTTCAAAAAGCCCTCTTTCTCTCCCCTGTTGACGGCGAGGATACGATGACCGGCTATCTTTTTGACCGCCTCGGAATAATCGTAGTAGTTGGTGTAGACGCTGTCCTGATCCTCGTCCGCGGCGGTCGAGCGGAGCATGGCGCTTTTGCGGAAGATCGGGCGCAGGTGCTTGCGGATCGCCGCGCTGTCGGAGAGCATCTCGGCGATGATATCCATCGCGCCGTTCACCGCGTCCTGCACGGAGGGGACTTCCTTTTCCGGATCGACGACGTCTTCGGCATATTTCATGGGATCAAAGCCCTTTTCCTGCTTGATGATCTCCAGCGCGAGGGGCTCGAG
This sequence comes from uncultured Eubacteriales bacterium, assembly GCA_900313895.1. GTDB lineage: Bacteria > Bacillota > Clostridia > Oscillospirales > Acutalibacteraceae > Ruminococcoides. The sequence continues at coordinate 4,609 of OMTA01000110.1, forward strand.
ACCGCGCTGTTTCGCGACGGACGCCCTTGTCTTTCTCTTGGGCTTGAATGGACGGTAGATGTCCTCCAGCTCGCTTAAGGTCTGCGCCTTGTCGAGTGACGCGCCGATCTCATCCGTCAGCTTTTCCTGAGCGGCGATCAGCTCGCGGATCTCCTCCCTGCGCTTATCGAGGGAGCGCAGGTACTCCAGCTTTTCGCTGAATTCGCGGATGAGCTGGTCGTCCATAGAACCGTGCATCTCTTTACGATAGCGGGCGATGAACGGGATGGTGTTGCCGTCGTCGAGCAGGGTGATGATGTTCTGCGCGTATTCTTCTTTGATATTGAATAACTGTGATAATTTGCTTGCGTATTCCATTGACTTCTGTTTTTCCTATCTTGATTTATTTAACGGACGCACTGTGCCCCGTTATGGTTGTTTCGATTGTTTTTTCGGCGTTTAATACGGTTGAGGATCAGCACATAGAGAAAACCGACGGCGAAGATGATCAGAGCGAGCGCCAGCATCCACCATACGCAGCCCATGAACGGGAATTCTCCGATGAAGCCGAACGCGCCCGCGGGACTGCCCCAGTTCATGAAAAAGTACGGATAGTTGTTGCCGTCGGCGAACTTCCAGCCCTCGATGTAGGCGATGACGCCGAAGATCAGATACAGGATCGGCGGGATCGCTACAAAGGGAACGTGCTTTGTTTGGAGGTCGCCGTAAGCTCCGACGAGGAAGAAATCGGCGATCGCGGCGACGGGTACGACGATATGGGTCAGGACGTTCTGGATATTCCACGCGCGGTCGCCTAAAGTCGGCGCAAGCATAAAGCAGAATACCCCGCCGGTCAGGGTGATTGCGACCGTTCCGACGTATTTGATGATAAACCACGCGTTACTGACATCCGTCTTTTTGAGCATGAGTACCGCGCCGACCGCGCCGATCAGCGCGATCGCGATATTGGACTGGATGGTAAAATACATGAGCGAGGTGCTGCCCAGCATGAAGCCGCCTGTTCCTCCGACAAAGCTCAGATAGGTGCCGACTGTCGCCGACACAAAAACGATACATTTGAGGAGCAGGGATATTGTCCTGCGCTTCGGAGATATCGCCGAAAACTGCATGGCGATCTCCTCCCTTCTTCAAAGTTCATCCGCATAGATTGTTGAGCTGAGCCTATTATACCAAATCGCGGGAAGCGTTTCAATCATTATTACAAGAAAACCCCCGGAGAATATCAACTCTCCGAGGGTTGGGATCGTTACGGTTCGGAATCAGGCTCGGGCGAGCCTCTTGTGAAATGAGCGATTGTATGATAGAATAGGCGTGATTAGATAAAAATGTTTTCGGAGAGAATATGGGAATCATCAAATGTCCTGTCTGCGGACAGGCGCTCGAAAAGGAAAACAGGATATGGCGGTGCGGGAATCGCCACAGCTATGACGTCGCAAAGGAAGGGTATGTCAACCTGCTTTCGGCGCGCAAAAGCGGCGATAGGATCGGCGACAACAGGGAGATGGCGCTCTCACGCCGCGACTTCCTCAACAAGGGTTACTATCAGCCGTTGGCGCAGGCGGTGACGGAGTGCCTTAGGCGATACTCAAAGGACGGCGACAGCGTGCTGGATATCTGCTGCGGCGAGGGGTATTACACCGCCTATGCCGCCGAGCGGTTGGAGCGGCGCTTCTACGGCTTTGACCTGAGCAAGAACATGGTGCGGCTTGCGGCGAAGCGCAAAACGCCCGTGACGTTCTTTGTTGCGAACATCGCCGCGATCCCGATCACGGACGGCGCTGTCAAAGCGGCGTTTCACCTTTTCGCGCCGTTTCACGCGGCGGAGTTTCGGCGGATCATCGCGGACGACGGCGTGATTGTGACGGCAATCCCCGGCAGGGATCATCTGTACGGGCTCAAGGAGATTCTCTACGAGCAGCCGTACCGCAACGATGAGAAGGAGCCGACCGCGGAAGGGATGACGGCGGTCGATCGGATCCGTGTGCAAAGCGAGATCACCCTGCAAAGCCGCGAGGACATCGACGCGCTGTTCCAAATGACGCCGTACTACTATCATACGCCGTCAGAGGGTATGACGCGGCTGAAAGAATGCGACACCCTCACAACGCCGATCGAATTCGTCCTCATCGTTTACAAAAAAGATTCGTAGATACGCTTAAAAGCCCGATGACCTTCTCTGTGTCATCGGGCTTTTTCTGACAGTATCATGAACCGCGGTCGGAGAATATTACTCTTTTTCCGCTTCGGTCACAGATGATCCGCAGCGCGTTCCATAACGCCGAAGATCATTTGATATGTTGGATCAGATTGATCGCGATCCCGGATGGCGAGACCATGACCGCGGATCGTGCGGATTTGGTATCCACCGTTTGGTCTCCGTAGTAGTTTTTGAAGCCGTGCGACAGCATCAGCCGATAGGCTTCATCAAAATCGTCGACGTTCATACGGATCGCGGTCAGACACTCTACCGGCAACGCCTCCGCCTGTGAGATATCAACATAAAAGCCGTTTGCGTCCTTCATTCTCACGCCGGTGACGTCCAGTTCGCCGATCCCTTTCTGGTTATGGCGCTTCTCAAAGCCCAGATCTTCAAATAACTGAATGATCGGTTCGGCGTTTTTTGTGATGATTTGCGGGTTAAAGGTTGTGATCTTCATCGATATCGCTCCTTGATGACATTGGATTTATTTGCTTCTTTCGGTCATGTTGTAGACGAACACTTCGCTGATCTCGTGGTCGTAGCCCTCGTAGAAGCCCTTCGGCATACCCAGCACGATGCGCGCGCCGCGGTTGTAGAGGAGCAGCAGCTGCTTTGTATCATGGTCAAAGGTCAAGCCTTCGATCTCACCCTGGAGGGTCACATCGTCAAAGGTGCGCTCCAGCGTTACGATGCAGTCGGTCGCGCCATCTTCGATCTTGGTGCGATAGAGGTGATCCGGCTCTTTGTCGTCAGCCGTGCCGTCGTCGGCGGTCATGTAGAACCAGCCGTCATAATAGGCGATGCCCTGCAGCCACTGCGGCGGCATCTGCATATGCACCTTGCCCTGATATTTGCCGGTTTTCAGATCGTAGCCGTAGAGATAGCGTCCGCTCTCTTCGCCGACCCATGAGCACATCCATACGGTGCTGTTGTCGGGATTGACGGCGATGCCCGAGCACTCGAGCTGGCCGCTCTTTGCCTCAAACGGGAAGGTTCGCTTTAGCTCCAGCGTGTCGCCGTCATAGACCGCGACCTGGATGTTCTTGCCTACGCCGTCCATGAAATACTCGGCGCCGATATACAGCTCGTTGTTGTATACGTCGATATCGGCGATATGGTTGACCTCGATCTCATAGCCCTTGAACGGGTCTTTGTTCTCTTTGATCAGCTTCCAGTTTTTGTCGTATTTCGCGAGCGTTGTCGAGCCGCTGACCCAGTAGTAGTCGCCCTCGCTGCAAACGCCCTGTCTGCCGTTCACCTCATGGGAGCCGTCGAGGGTGTAGCTGTACTTCGGCAGCATCACAGAGGCGTCGTCCTCGGGACGCGCGGTGGTGATGGCGGCGTCCTTAGCCGCTTCGGTCGCTTCGGTCGCGGTTTTCTGACCCGCGCTGCACGCGGCGAGCAGCACGATCATCGCGATCAGTGCTAAGAGTAAGATTCTTTTCATAGGGAGTTACTCCATTTCAGATATTATTATCAATAATCATGATGATCGATGGATGTACCGTCGCTGTGACAGCGTTTGAGCCGGCGTCACAGTTCATGCTTATCAACAGCTTTCGAACGGTTCTATCCCACACAGGCGCAGAGGCTCTTTGCGCAGTACTTCATATTCGATCCCGACTGAGGAAAGCTCCTCGAGGAAGAGATCGACGAACCTGTCCGCCGAAAAAGACTGCATGATCGATATATAGAAGTTGTGGTTGACGCAGGCGATCTCACAGCCGATATCAAAGACGCCCGGCTCAGCGACCACATACAGCGCCTTGAGATACGGATCGACCGATCCCATCGACCGGCTGTTCGTATAGGAAACAGCAAAGCTCCAACGCGGGTTTCCGGCGCTTTTCGCGATAGCGTTCAGCTTGAACTCCAGCGGAAGCTGATCGAGCTTTGCGTAGGTCAGCTTTCTCTGCTTCATCGCCCAGAGCGAATTCTCCGGCTGGGCTTGCAGGATCATCTGGCCGCGCGCCATGGTGCAGGATTTCATGAGATCATCCAGTGATCTGCTCTTCGGAAAATCCAGCTCGATCACATTCGCGAACAGGCGATAGTTTTCGCGAGCGCCCAGCATCGCTTTGTGATCGATCGCGACAGACACGCTGACGGTCTTTTCGTTTTCGGGGTCATACTTCCGGGCGGTTCTCGCGAGCATCACCGCTATCATCGCGTTCGGGCTGCCGTCAAAGTCCCTGCAATAGCGGATCAGCTGGGACTCTTCGAGCTTGATATAATGGATCTGCGGTTTTGTATCCCCTTCGACCTTCACCCGATAAAAGTCCTCTGTGGGCGGCTTTGTGTAGAGGGGCCCCTCTGCGGCATCGATATCCAGATCGGCAAAGGGGTTTCCGCTCTCGGACTCCGGGATCTCTTCTCCCGGAAGCCGGATCCCGGCGGGATTGAGCTTTTCACCGGTCTTTCGGGTCAGGTAAAGATACAGCGCGCTTTTCATATACGGAAACACGCCCGCGCCGTCCGTCAGGGAGTGGGATATCTCAAACGCCATGCGGCTTCCCTCATACTTCCATGCCGCCAGATGATAATTCGACTCCGGCGAATTGAAGTTGATCGGCGCCCATGTGTCGCGCACGATCATGGGAAGCGGATTGGGCTGTGGAAAGACGTCGTTGTCCCGCACGACGGTTTTGACATAGAAATACGGGAAGCGTACCGAAAGCTCCTGTACAACGCTGTTCAGGATCTCGCCGTCGATCGGCTCCTTCAATTCCGCGATCACTCCCATCGTGTTGGGGTGATCGGGTGTAGACAGATAGAGCATCGGCTCATAAAATTCTTTCATCTTCTGTTATATCCTTCCATGGTTGT
>OMTA01000108.1 GCA_900313895.1 uncultured Eubacteriales bacterium
GGGATCGATCTCGCCCAGCACGGACAGGATCGATAGGCTGTCGCGATCGATGTGCGCGGGATAGCAGATCCCGCCGAACTCCTTCGCCTTTTGATAGGCCTCGGTGATGGTGATGAAGCTCGCGGGCAGGAGCAGATGTTCGATCTCGCCGATCTCCTCGTCATCCTCGTTCATGATGACCTGTCTGCCGTAGATCTCCGCTTTGTTCTTGACCTTGATGCGATGCGCGTCAACATACTCAGAAAATCCCAACGCCTGTTCGAGCGTGGGGAAGAGGCATACCGCGTGGATATCCTCGGCGGTCGTCAGCTCCATCCCGGGGATCACCAGAATGCCGACTGCTTCGCCGACCTTGATCGCCGCCTCACAGTTGAGCGAGGTGTTGTGGTCGGTCAGCGCGATGACGTCCAGCCCCAGGAGCTTTGCCATGTTGACAAGGTTATTGGGGGTCATGTCCATATCTCCGCACGGGGATAAGCACGAGTGGATATGCAGATCGTAGAAGTATTTCATATCAGATGAGCTTACTCAGCTCTACGGCGAGGGTGTAGCTGTTTTTGTCGGTGATCAGGATGTTGACGCCGTGCATCTCAGCCTTTGCCTTCGCGTCTGCGTCCAGCGCCGCGTTCTCCACAAGGATGATACAGCTGACGTCCGCGAGGGTCGCGACGGCGATGGAGTTGATGTTGCCCATGACGGTCAGCCACGCGCTGTCGGACGGCGCGCGTCCCATAACCCATGAGAGCAGATCGCCGATGTAGCAATCCTTGACCTCGCGGTCGAAATCATCCCCGACAAGCGTTTTAAGGTCGAGCTTTTCAGCCAGTTCTTTAACGGTCATAATCGTTTCCTTTCGTGGGGGAAGCAGTAAGTCCCTGTCGTTCGTTATCGTGCTTTTTCATATAATCCTCATACAGCTCTCTGGTGAATTCATCGGGATCGTAGGTCTCAAAGCTGAGGATGAAATCCGTTTTGTTGAGCTTTTTGAGGATCTTTTCATCGCCCTTTTCGGGAGTCCCCTCCTGTTTGCGAAGGACGGCTTTTTTATATTTGGTGTAGCGGATCTCTCTGACGGTGCGGATCAGCTTGGAATCGGCCTTGTTCAGCCCGGGCAGGAATGCCTGACCCAGCGACGCGAAAAAGGCGCCTGTGAACCTCATCGCCGCGGTGCCTACGGTGAGCAGGGGAACGTCGCACTCGAGATACTGCCGCTCACGTTCTGTCAACGCTGCCTTACTCATAGCGTTGAACTGAGCTGGTCATAGACAGACTGGATCTTCGCCTTGAGCTTGTGGATACAGTCGGTCTCTTTGGCGACGCCTTTGACGATATCCTCCGCCATCGCGCGGCAGGTAGGCGCGCCGCAGGAGCCGCAGTCGAGCCCCGGAAGATTTGCGCAGATCTTTTCCATCTGATCCATCATCTCCATGGCTTCGACGATGTCGTCGGAGAGGGCGAAGCTCTCGGCGTGATAGGTCAGCTCTTTCTCCCACAGCATCATATCGAGATCTTTTTCGTCGAGATGGTTCAGGGATACGGGCATATATTTGCGCAGGTTATGGATACGCGCCTGAGCGACATAGGGGTTCTCGACAGTCAGAACACCGCCGACACAGCCGCCGGAGCAGGCGTTGAGCTCGATGAAGTCAACGTCGCGGATATGCTCGTCCTCAAGCTCTTCGAGAACGCGGATGACGTTTTCGATACCGTCCGCCGCGAGATATTTTTCACCCAGCATCGCTGCCGCTTCGCCGCCCGAGGTAGCCCAGCCGACGCCGATCAGACCCGATTTCGCGATCGATTCGACCGTGGTCAGATGATCCATCGCGTGGGTCAGGGCAGGGTAGAGCTGAGAGATCGCGATCGCGCCGTTGACGGCGGATTTCTCCGCGTGGTTCGGAGAGTGGATCTCCGTGACCTTTGCGGGACAGGGCGTGATGAAGAATACGCCGATCTCCTCGTCGGGCAGACCTGTCATCCCGCGTACCTCGCGGCGCGCCATCTTCGCGGCGACCTCCATGGGCGCGAGCAGGGGCATGACGTTGGCGCACAGCTCGGGAAAACGGATCTTGATGAGCCTGACGACCGCGGGACACGCCGAGCTGATGATCGGCTTTTTGAGCTTGTTTTCACGGATCATATCGCGGGTCGCTTCGCTGACAAGCTCCGCGCCGCGGCTGACCTCGTAGATGAAGTCAAAGCCGACCGCTCTCAGCCCCGTCAGTACGATGTCGATGTCGTCCAGATTGTTGAACTGACCGAACAGCGCGGGAGCGGGGATGGCGATCTTGATTTTGAATTGTTCGATATCTTCGAGCTGGTTGGAACGCGCGCGCTTGGCGTGATGCGGACAGATGCGGATACATTCGCCGCAGTCGATACATCTCTCGGAGAGAATGTGCGCCTTGCCGTTATGGATGCGGATCGCCTCGGTGGGGCATCGCTTGAGACAGTTGGTACAGCCGCAGCACTTGTCCGCGTCCAGCTCGACAGAGTGGAAATAATTTTTCATAATAGTGATCGTATGGGAGGTGACTCCCTTGTTATTGAATTATTGGTTTACGCGTACGGTTAAGTAAAGGTCGGTGCCTACGCCGAGCTTGGTCTCGATGCGCATATCGTCGGTGTACTTCTTGATGTTAGGCAGACCCATGCCCGCGCCGAAGCCGAGGTTGCGGACGTTGTCGGGCGCGGTGGAAAAGCCTTCCTGCATTGCCTTGTCAACATCGGGGATACCGGGACCTTTATCGGAGAGCAGGACGTCTACATGGTCGGGATAGATCTCAACGTCGACAAAGCCGCCGTCGGCATGGATAACCATGTTGATCTCCGCCTCATACATCGCGATCGCGACTCTGCGGATCGCGTCGGTGTTATAGCCAAGCGCCTTGAGACGCTTTTTGACCGAGCCGGATGCTTCGCCCGCGCGGGTGAAGTCCTCGCCGGATACGTCATAATGAAGGTGGATGCTGCTCATACCGCCGTACCTCCCGAAAGACCGCCCTCATAGAGCTTTCCGCAGGCGGTGAACATTCTGTAACGCGTTTTGATCAGCGTGATGTCACGGCTTTCGGCAAGCGAGATGATCCCCTGATCGGGCATTTTGCCGCGCACGAATACGATGCACGCCATATCCATCATCTCGGCGGTGCGAACGACCTGAGGATTGACAAGACCGGTCAGCAGAACGCTCTGATCTTTGACAAACGCCAGAACATCGCTCATCATGTCCGAGCCGCAGGCAGTTTTGATTTCGGTGTTGAGGTCGCCCTCGCAGATGATTTCTCCGTCGAGAATATCGATAATGTCCTTAACTATCATGTGTTACATCCTTTCTTCTCCCGCGTATCTCGTCAATACGCTATATATCAACATTATACCATAGAATCCCCATCAGCACAACAGGAAAATCAGGCAAAAGAAAGGTTTTTTGGGATAAAATGCGAGAGATCTTCGGCGATCCGTTTCATGGGCGTGATATTACGCTGCGGACGATCTTTAGTGTTACGACGGGTACGCGTTTCCCGAAACTGTCAATTATACACTGTCAATTGTCAATTGATAAAACCAAAGCGCCGAGGCGATTGCCCCGACGCTTTCTATGGTAGGTTTCTGTTTTGAAAATGTCAGTTGATGTCAGACAGTACCGCTTCACCTTTTTCGAGCGATTCCCTGACATTCAGGATGCGCTGGTTACGGCTGCCGCGGAAATGCAGCATCAGGCTCATCTCTTCTTCGATGAAAGGCCCGTCTACCAGCCAGTCGCATTGTTCGAGCAGCTCCCTGTATTCGGGATGCTCGTCGAACTGCTTGTACAGCGCTTCAAAGGTGTAGCCGGTGTAGCAAAAGACGTTGAGCCCCATGGCGTGAGCTTCTTTGGCAAGCTTTGCCAAAGCCTTAGCCTGTGTGAACGGTTCACCGCCGCTGAGTGTGATGCCCTTTAAGAGAGGATCCTTTGCCGCCTCCTCTAAGATCCTTTCGACCGAGGAGGTGTAGCCGCCCTCAAAGCTCCACGTGTGCTGATTATGACAGCCCTTGCAGTGATGGGGACAGCCCTGTACGAATACAGTCATGCGGATGCCGGGACCGTCAACGATGCTCTCACGGATGACGCCGGCGAGCTGCAGCTTGGTTCTTTGCTCACTCATGCGGACTCACAACCGCAGTCGCACTCGTCGAGGATGACCTCGTGCTTGACGCGATCCTTTTCCTCGGCTCTTTTGGCGTTATTGAAGCGATCAAGCGTGCCGACGAGATAGCCGGTGATGCGGCGGATCCGCTCTACCTGCTCGCCGTTCTTGATGATCTTACGGCCGCACTTCGGGCAGTAGTCGCCGATGATACCGGTGTAGCCGCAGACAGGGTCGCGGTCAACGGGATGGTTGATCGAACCGTAGCCGATGCCTTCCTCTTTCATGCAGCGAACGACCTGCTCGAATGCCTCGAGGTTCTCGGTGGGATCGCCGTCGAGCTCGATATAGGAGATATGACCCGCGTTGGTGAGCGCGTGATAGGGCGCCTCGAGCTTGATCTTATCGAAGGCGTTGATCGGATAGTAAACCGGGATATGGAAGGAGTTTGTATAGTATTCGCGGTCGGTAACACCCTTGATGACGCCGAAGCGCTCTTTGTCCAGGCGGACAAATCTGCCGGACAGACCCTCTGCAGGGGTAGCGAGGCAGGTGAAGTTGAGCTTCATCTCGTCGCTTTTTCTGTCGAGCTTCTTGCGCATGAAGGAGACGATCTCAAGACCCAGACGCTGGGCTTCTTCAGATTCGCCGTGGTGCTTGCCGATCAGCGCAACTAAGGTTTCTGCCAGACCGATGAAGCCGATGGAGAGGGTGCCGTGCTTGAGTACCTCGCGGACTTCATCATCGATAGAGAGCTTTTCGGAATCGATCCATACGCCCTGACCCATCAGGAACGGATAGTTACGGACACACTTCTGGCACTGGATCTCGAAACGCTCGAGGAGCTGTTCGATGCACAGGTCGAGCATCCTGTCGAGCTGCTCAAAGAAGAAGTCGATGTTCTTGTTAGCGAGGATCGCGAGACGGGGCAGGTTGATGGAGGTAAAGCTGAGGTTGCCTCTGCCGAAGGTGATCTCGCGGGACGGATCGTATTTATTGCCGATGACGCGGGTACGGCAGCCCATGTAGGAGACTTCTGTCTCGGGATGACCGGGCTTGTAGTAAGCAAGGTTGTACGGTGCGTCGATGAACGCGTAGTTGGGGAAGAGGCGCTTCGCGGAAACGCGGAAGCTGAGCTTGAAGAGGTCATAGTTGGGATCTCCGGGATTGTAGTTGACGCCCTCTTTGACCTTGAAGATGTGTACGGGGAAGATCGGCGTCTCGCCGTTGCCCAGACCTTTCTCGGTAGCGAGCAGGATGTTTTTGATGACCATTCTGCCCTCGGGGCTGGTATCGGTACCGTAGTTGATGGAGGAGAAAGGTACCTGCGCGCCTGCGCGGGAGTGCATGGTGTTGAGGTTGTGGACGACCGCTTCCATCGCCTGGAAGGTCGCGCGGTCGGTCTCAGCCTCGGCGTGCTTTTTAGCAAAGCGCTGCAGCTTTCCGGCGAGCTTTTCGCCGTACTTTTCTGTCAGCAGC
>OMTA01000112.1 GCA_900313895.1 uncultured Eubacteriales bacterium
GGACGTCACGGCGATGACGGTACAGGCGCTCACCCCGTACTATCGGTCGGACGCGGTCGTCAAGAAGGCAATCGATCGGGCGATCGCGCTGTTGAGCCGATCACAGCTGGACAGCGGCGGCTTCAAAACGATGGGCAAGGAAAACTGTGAGAGCGCGGCGCAGGTGCTGACGACGTTGTCGGGGCTGGGGATCAACCAGAATACCGACAGCCGCTTCATCAAAAACGGCAACACCGTTCTGGATGTGATGCTGAAATATCGCAACGCGGACGGGTCGTTTACCCATACGGGCGGCGGTATGAATGAGACCGCGACGATGCAGGCTTTCTACGCGATGACGGCGTACAGCCGATACTGTCAGGGAAAAGGCCCCTTATATGTCATCGACAAGGATCAGGCGCAGCCGGCCCAACAGCCGACACAGAAGCCGCAGGATAAAAAGATATATACGGACGGAGGATCCGAGAGATCCGGGGCGCCGTACGACGGGGCGGATCGGTCAGAGGACGCGCCGCAAAGCGAGAATGGCGGCGACAATAATTATGATCAGCCGCAGGACAGCGACAGCTATCAAAGCGCGGATCAGCCGCAACAGAACATCGGGTACAACAGCGGTCAGCCGCAGATAAGAGCCTCCGAGAAAGGCACGGAGAAATCGACCGAAAAGGTGGAGTCGACCGGGGATATGACACAGGCGACGCAGGCGCCCGCACAGACGGTGACCGAGCGTGACGCCGGCAAGGGCGCGGGGCTCTTTCAGCCCACCGGATCGGCGACGGAAAACGAGGTCGCGGAAGCTACGCAACCCGCGCAAAAGGGCGGCTATAAGCTATGGGTGATCCTCGGGATCGTCGCGGCGGCGGGGATCGCGGCGGCGGTACTGTTCCTGTTGAAAAAGCGCAATAAAAAGCATTTTATCGCTGTCGGGATCATCGCGGCGGCGGGGATCGCGTTCGTCCTGCTGACGAACTTTGAGAGCGCGGAGGAATTCCGATCTGTCGAGGAAAAAGAAAACGCGGTCGGAACGGTGACGATCAGCATAAGGTGCGATACGCTGAAGGGTGAAGATCTGCCGGACTATGTTCCGGACGATTATATCATTCTGGACGATACGACCTTCGCGGTCGCAGACGGCGACACGGTCTATGATATCCTGATGGAAGCGGCAAAGCGGTGCAACATCCAAGTGGATAACCGCGGCGCGGCGGGCAACGCCTATATCGCGGGAATCGGATATCTGTATGAATTCGACTACGGCGATCTGTCGGGCTGGATGTATCGGGTCGATGGAGAATTTCCGGACGTCGGGTGTCAAAGTTATGCGCTCAAGGGCGGAGAGAGCATCGAATGGCTGTATACCAAGGATATCGGGAAAGACCTATCCAATTGACTGTTTATAGTTGGTGGTTAGTGTAGTGCCTGCGACGCGTTTTGGAGGAATGGTTGCGGACGATCACTAATCGTCCCTACGGGGTGGATTTGCTTCGCGGGAGGACGGCATCTATATGAGAAGTTCCGGAGTATCGGACGCATGGCGATGTTTCCGGCAGAATGATGAAAGGAGGTAACATGAGAGAATTCACGGACGGTAATCCCATCGCGGTGGCGGTGTACTATCTTTGTGTGACGGTGATCACGATGTTCACGATGAACCCGATCGTCATTTTGATCTCGCTTGTTGCCTCTGCGGTCAACTACGCGCTGTACGCAAAAGGCGGGATCCGGCCGCATCTCTTTTCGATCGCGCTGTTTTTGATCCTCGCGGTCATCAATCCTTTGATTAACCACAACGGTATGACCGTGCTGTTTTACCTCAACGAGCGTCCGATCACCATGGAGGCGGCGTTGTACGGCATCACCGCGGCGGGGATGACGGTGGCGGCACTGTACTGGCTCAGGGCGTTCGGCAAGGCGATGACAGCGGACAAGCTGCTCTACCTTTTCGGGCGGTTGTCGCCGAAGATCTCGCTGATCCTCTCGATGGCGATCCGCTATGTGGAGCTGATGCGGAACAGGTGGCGGAAGATACAGACGGCACAGAAGGCGCTGGGGCTGTACGACGACGGCAATCTGATCGACGCGATGAGAGGTCGGGCGAGGGTGCTGTCGATCCTGATCTCGTGGGTGCTGGAAAACGGTATCATCACCGCGGAAAGCATGGAAGCGAGAGGCTACGGCAGCGGAAGGCGCAGCTCTTTCAGGCTGTTTCGATTTCGAGGGCGCGATCTTTTGATCATCGCGGTCAGTATCGCCCTCGCTACGGTCGGGATCGTCGGGCTGAGCTACGCCTCGATCGACTGGTATCCGGCTATCAAAACCAATCTTGACGCGCCGATCAGCATCATCGGCTATATCGGCTTTGGGATCCTGGCGATCCTGCCGACCATCATCAACACGAAGGAGGCGATCCGATGGCGATATTTGATATCCGAAAGCTGAGCTTTTCTTATCCGAACGCTGAAAACAAAGCGATCGATAACGTGAGTATCGCTGTCGAAAGCGGCGAATTTGTCACGGTGGTCGGCCCGACGGGTTCGGGCAAGAGCACGCTTCTCAGGCTGATGAAGCCCGAATTGCAACAAAACGGAGAAATACAGGGAGAGATCCTGTTTCATGATCAACCGATAACGGCGCTTAAGGCGAGGGAATCCGCCGCGCGGATCGGCTATGTCGCGCAAAGTCCCGAGGAACAGATCGTGACGGACAAGGTCTGGCACGAGATGGCATTCACGCTTGAGAATCTCGGTAAAAAGCAGAAAGAGATCGCGCGCAGGGTCGCGGAAACGGCGGCTTACTTCGGGATCGCGCCGTGGTATCACGATCGGACGGCGACGCTCTCGGGCGGGCAGAAACAGCTGTTGAACCTCGCGTCGGTGATGGTATCTGAGCCTGAGGCGTTGATCCTCGACGAGCCGACCGCGCAGCTTGACCCGATCGAGGCGGCGAAGTTTGTCGATACGCTCCGAAAGCTCAACCGCGAGACAGGCGTGACGGTCATCATCAGCGAGCATCGGGCGGAGGAGCTTTTGCCCATCAGCGACAGGATGATCGTGCTGGATCGGGGACAGATCGTCTTTGACGACACACCGCGCGCGGTCGCGGGTCAGATCGAAAAGGACAGCCCGTATCTTCCCTATCTGACCGCGGCGGCGAGGATCTTTATCCAAGGCGGCGGTCAGGGGGAGCGTCCGTTGAGCGTCAGAGAAGGGATGCGGGCTTTTCGGGAGCTTAGCTATAGCTCTCCGCCCGCTTTTGCGGAAAAGAAAGGCTCAGATCATGAGGTCGCGCTGGAGATAAAGGACGTTTTCTTTCGCTATGAAAAAAGCGCGCAGGACATCCTGCGCGGGCTTGACCTGACGGTATACAGCGGCGAGATCTTCGCCGTGCTCGGAGCGAACGGATGCGGAAAAAGTACCGCCGCGGGGGTGATCGCGGGCGTGTACAAGCCTTACAGCGGAAAAAGAAAGCTGTTTTCGAAGGCGTATAAAGAATACAAAAACGGCAGTCTGTACAAGGAGAATCTAAGCCTGCTTGTGCAGGATGTTGAGAGTGTTTTTCTGAGGGCGAGCGTCAGGGAGGAGCTCAGAGGATGTGAGGACATCATAAGAGAGCTTCCCTTTGACCTCTCTCCCCTCTTGGATCGGCATCCGTATGATCTTTCGGGCGGCGAGCGGCAGATGGTCGCGCTGTGTAAGGCGCTGAAAAGCAGACCGCGGTTACTGATCCTGGACGAGCCGTCGAAGGGGCTGGATCCGCGATATAAAAAACAACTCGGCGACCTGATCATGGAATTGAAGGGTCGCGGGATGACGATCATCCTGATCACGCATGATGTGGAATTTGCCGCCGGATGCGCCGATCGGTGCGCGCTGTTCTTCGACGGCGCGATCGCGGCGTGTGAGAATACCGCGGACTTTATGAACGGCAACCGCTATTACACGACCGCCGCCTCGCGGATCACGCGCGGCATCATCGAGGGCTGTTATACGGTCGATAGTGCGGCAAAGGCGATGGGCGGTGAGCACGGATGACGGTCATCGGGAATGAAAAAGTACGGAAAGCGCTGCGATACGCGATACCGTTCGGGCTGATCCCCGCGACGGTGGCACTCAGCGCAACGGCGTTCGGAGAAAAACGGTATTTGATCCTGTCGCTCGGGATCGCGGTGATGGCGATAATGCTCTTTATGGCAGGGATCGAGAAGAAAAACATCGGATCACGGCGGATGGTGATGGTCGCGGTGATGACGGCTCTCGCTGTGATCGGGCGGTTCATCCCGCTGTTCAAGCCGATCACGGCGCTGTGTGTGATGGCGGCGATGTACCTCGGCGCAGAGGCGGGTTTCCTCTGTGGCGCGCTGAGCGTGCTGATCTCCAACATCTACTTCGGTCAAGGCCCATGGACGCCGTTCCAGATGCTGGGGTTCGGGCTGATCGGGCTGTTTGCGGGATATCTGAGCAAGCCGCTCTTGAAAAGCCGCGTGCTGTTGGTCGGCTATGGCGTTATCGCGGGGATCGCGTACTCGATGATGATGGACGTCTGGACGGTGCTGTGGTATAACGGCAGCTTGGACGGCTCGCTGTACCTCACGGCGATCGTATCGGCGCTGCCGTACACGGTGTTGTACGCGGTATCGAACGTCGGGTTTTTGTTGTTGCTCAGAAAACCGATGGGTGAGAAACTGGGACGGATCAAGTTGAAATACGGCGTGTGAATTATTTGACAGAATGATAGTGGGGATTTGCTTCGCATATGCACGGCATCTATTATCAAAGTTGCGGGAGGGTCAAGACCCTCCCCTACAAGTGTAACTCCTCACGCCTAACTCCTAATTCCTCATTTAACGTCCCTCCCCTACAAAAACGACGTTGCTATCTAGGCGGGAGTATGATATACTCGAAATAGAGGGGTGACGGTATGTTCTTTAAAAAGAGGCTTTCGGCTCAACTGAAAACTGAACTGGACGGGTTTATCCGCGCGGTCTATGCGCCGCCCTTTGCGGCGGCGGAGGACACGGTCGTCGGCGACGCCATGCCTGCGCCGCGGGCGGATCGAGCTGTCGGGATCTACGGCGCAAAGCCGGAAAGAAAAGAAAAAGCGGTCAAGCGATTTTACGCGCCTGCTGCCAAAACGGCGATGCCGATGCCGACAGAGAGCGTGCCGAGCTTTGAAAATCGGTTCGGGATGCTGGACGAGAGCTTTCAGGAAATGCTGCTGAGAAAGATCGACGAAAAAGGGATCAGGGACAGCGAATGCTACAAGCGCGCGGGGATCGACCGCAAGCTGTTCTCGAAGATCCGCTCGAACCCGATGTATAAGCCGAAGAAAAGTACCGCTATCGCCTTTTGTATGGCGCTGGAGCTGCCCTATGACGAGGCGGTCGAGATGCTCAGAAAAGCGGGGTATGCGCTCAGCCGCAGCTCGAAATTCGATGTGATCGTCGAGTACTTCCTTCGAAATCGCAGGTACAGCATCCATGAGTTGAACTGTGCGCTGTATGAATATGATCAAAATCTGATCGGTAATTGATCGCAGGCAGCCGACA
>OMTA01000137.1 GCA_900313895.1 uncultured Eubacteriales bacterium
ATGTGACCGGCGAGAAGCTGATGGACGCGAAGGAGATCATCGAGGAAGCGGGGCTATCCTGGGACGTCGGCACCATAGAAAGCAGTATGCCGCCGAACTATGTCGTCGAGCAGCTCCCCGAGGCGGGAGACTCCGTCAAGGAGGGCACAAAGGTCACGTTGTGTATCCCCGACGGTATTCCGACTGAGGAACCCACCGAAGAGGAGACCGAGAAAGAGACCGAAAAGCCCGACGACGATATCTATTACAGCAACGCGAAATACAGTGTTTTTCTCCACAAAAATCCATCCCGTACCTCTGATTTTTATTTTGAGCTCCCCTACGGAACCGACGTCAAGGTATTGGGACTGGACGGAGAATTCTATAAGGTGAGGGTGAACCTTTTCACGGGATATGTCCTGTCAAAGTATTTCTCAAAATCACCTGACGCTGACTATAATTATGATGAAGAGTATTTAAGACCGATGGAGTGTACTGCGGATATTGACCTTTACAGCGCTCCCTATGTCGGCGCGGATTCCTTTATCCTCGTCGAGGGTGAGCAGGTCACGGTCGTCGGCTATCTCAACAATGAACAATACTATGAAGTCGTTTATGAGGACACGGTGTATTATCTTCCGAAGGATGATCTGAGTGGATCGTTCAGGGATAGCAACACGTGATCTGTCATCAAAACAGTTCAAGGATCGGTATGGAGGAAAACAGAATCGTATGACCGACGGCGTCTGTATCAACGATTCACATCCGATCTGTCTTTTGATCATTTTGGTATTTACTGTTATCGCGTATATCGCGCTGGCAGTCAGAAATAAAAAATCCTAGTATTCGGAGGTAAAAAATGAGTATCTACAATAACAACACAGTCGCACCCGGTAATATGCCCGACGCCCGGAATGTTCCGCATCAGTATCATATCATTGCCTCCACACATGAGGGCAAGGTACGCTCCGTCAATGAGGACAACTTTACGATCAACGGGATCATCGGCCTTGAGAACGGCACAAGCCGCAGCCTGCGCGCGCGCGGGATAGGCGAGCCGCTTTTGTGCGCGGTATTTGACGGTACGGGCGGCGATGACGTCGGCGTAAAGACCTCGCGTCTTGCGGCGGAGTACGCGACCTGGATGTTCAACAGCTACGCGCAGAATCCATCGGATCGCGAACGACTGATCAATCGCTATGTCAGCGAGTGTAACGCCAATATCCTTGACAGGTTCTATAACTACGGCGGACGCCGCGGCGCGACGACCTTTGTCATCGCGATCATCAATAACGGCAAGCTGTATACCTATTCGCTGGGCGACAGCCGTATGTATCTGCATACGGGCGGCAATCTGTATCTGGTCACCAACGATCATACTGTCGCGATGGATAAATACCGTCAGGGCGTTTTCACCCGCGAAGAGGCGCAGAACAGCCCCGACAGACATAAGCTGACCGCGTTCTTAGGGATCGAGCCGTCTTCCGCGGCGCAGGCGGAGAAGTATGAGCCGATCAACCTGATGAAGGGTGACAGCATCGTTCTGTGCAGCGACGGTCTGTACGGTATGGTCACCGACGGCGAGATCGCCGATGTGCTGAACTCCGATGTTCAGGACAAAGCCTGCGAGCTGGTCGATCTTGCTGTTATGCACGGCGGAAAAGACAATGTGACCTGTATCGTCATCGAGTGTGACGAATAAGAATCGGCGCCCGGATTTTTCAAAGCGGAAGATCCGGGCGCTTTCTGAGATAATACAATCTTGTTACATCGCTTGCTATCACCATTTCGGTGTGCTATAATCTCTTTGATCGAGGATGAGTTTCTCATCTGTGATTTATTATGATTGGAGGTAATCCTACATGAAATTCTGTCAGTTTTGCGGTAGACAGCTTCAGGATAATGAGGTGTGTAACTGTCAGTCACAGCGTCAGCAGGTATACGATGACCAGCGTACTGTTCAGGCAGGTCAGCCGTCAAATTCTCAGCAGTTTGCTGCCCCTCAGCAATCCTATATGAATCAGCCTCAGCAGTATTCAGCGGCTCCTCAGCAGTCGTACACGAATCAGCAGCAGTCCTATTATCAGCCTGCGCCGAAGCCCGAGGGTAAATTCGGCAAGGCGATCAAGAAGATTCCTGTTATTTTCAAGAGCTACTGGACCGATAACGGCAAGGCGATCAGTGACGCAAAGCAGGAAAAGGATGTTATCCTTCCGCTGCTCTTTATCGTTCCGTTCTTTATCATCAACCTGATCCTCGGCATCTGCTACTTTGCGAGAATGACTGATTCGACCTTTTCTTATCATGAAGGTCTGGGAATGTTCCAAGCTACCTTTGCGGCGACATATCCGTTCAAATTCGGTTTTGTTCTGCTCAGCGCGCTGATCATGACCGTTTTCTCCCTTTTCATCTACGTGTTGTTCCGCTCTTTGGCTTCGATCATCCTTGCTAAGAAAAAGCCCGATCAGGCTGTCATCGACGCGCTGATCGAGTTCGGGATCCATTCGATGCCGATCTGCCTGTGGCTGGTGCTCGGCTCTTTGCTGACGCTTGCTACCTGCTGGCTGACGGTTCCCTTTATCGGCATGGCGATGGCTTACTATGTTGTCGTCGGTGTATCCAACACCATCAAGGAGTGCGGCGAGACAAAGAATGTATTTGTTCGTAATGCTGTCCTCGCGGCGTTTGTGATGCTTACGGTCGGTCTGATCACATGGATGTTCTTCCTGTGCTGTCAGATGAATTTCGGTATGTGATCTCTGTCCGATATCCGGAAGAAAACTTCATCCATAACAAAGGAGTTGTCATGATGTGGCAGCTCCTTTTTTGTATGACAGACAGGAATCATGATAAGGAGATCTGTGTAATAATATAAAAAACTCCCGACGGATCGACGGGAGTTGGTATGTATCGTTTTTATCTGATAAAACGGATGATGTCCGCTGTGACGGCTTCCTTTTTATAATCCTGCAGGATCTCATGACGACAGCCCTCGTAGAGCTTGAACTGAACATTCGCGCCGGCGGCTTTCAGACCGTCATAGACCTTTTTGACACCCTCGCCGTATTCGCCGACGGGATCGTCGCTGCCGGATACCAGCAGGATGGGCTTTTGCTTATCGATGGATTCAAACCACGACTTTTCGTTACAGCTCTTGTTGAGGATGACGAGATCCTGCATCGCGGATACCGTGAAGCGGAAGGTACAGAATCTGTCCGCGCGGTATCTGTCGCGGTTGGCGCGATCGACCGATAGCCACGCGTAGGGATCGTTTTCATCCGCGAAGCGCTTGTTGTATGTGCCGAACGCCATTTTGTAGATACCGTTGGAGATGAAGCGCTCGCCTTTGATCTTTTTGATCAGTCCGGCTGCTCTGACGCCCGCGCCCGCCATCGGGTTGGGACCTCCCGTACCCATGACGATGAGCTTGTCGTAATGGTTGTATTTTGCCGCGGCAAGACGGACGATGAAAGAACCCATGCTGTGTCCCATGAGGATCAGGGGGAGCGAATCGCCCATGATCTTGCGGATCTCGTTGCCGAACACAAAGACGTCGTCGATCAGCTTTTCCCATCCTTTTTCGTGGGCGATGAAGCCCAGCTCGCTGTCGTTGAGGGCGGTCATGCCGTGCCCCAGATGGTCGTAGCCGAAGACGATATAGCCTTCCTCGGCGATCCGGCGCATGAAGGCGTCATAGCGGGCGATGTGCTCGGTCATGCCGTGGACGACATGGAACAGTCCGCGCGCCTTGCCCTCCGGGATATAGATCTTTCCTTTTAGCTGATGGATCTTGTCCGAGGACAAAACCTCTTTATAGATTACTTTGATCATGGTGTTCCTCCGATGATATGAAATGAGTTTTTGCAGAATTATTCAGAGCGCAGCGCGGTGACGGGGTCGGATTTTGCCGCCTTGCGCGAGGGAATGATACCGCCGATGAGCGTCAAAACGATGCTCAGCAGGATCAGGATCACTGCGCCGATCGGCGGCAGGATCGCGTTGATGTCGTTTTGGCCGGATACGGCGTGGATGATCATGTTGGTCGGGATGATCAGCAGCTCGGTGATGCCGATGCCGAACAGTCCCGCCAGTGTGCCGATGATAAAGGTCTCGGCGTTGAATACGGATGAGATGTTGTGCTTTGAGGCGCCGATCGCGCGCAGGATACCGATCTCCTTGCGGCGTTCGAGAACGCTGATATAGGTGATGACGCCGATCATGATGGATGATACCACCAGCGAGATCGCGACGAACGCGATCAGGATATAACTGATGACGTTGATGATGATCGTGACGGTACTCATCAGCGCATCGACGAGATCGTTATACTCGATGACCTTTTCTTTTTCGCCCTGTTTGATCATACGCGTGTTGTAGTCGTCGATCAGTTGCTTGATATGCGCCTTGCCTTCGTAGTCGGCGGGATAGATCGTGATCGAGGAGGGCTTTTCGATATCCGCGTAGCCCATTTTTCTGAGGTTGCTGTCATAGGTGGTTTCGTTGGTGGAGAGCAGCGACGCCATCAGATCCTTGATGTCCTGAGACGACATCTTGAATTTGATCAGCTTGGAAAGCTGGGCGGTGTCAAAGTTGAAGCCGCTGAACAGATCCGTTGAGAAGTTGGTGGTCAGCGTGTTCATCGCGCTTTGCAGCGACGAGGTGATCTTATCCTTGACAGCGGAAAGCATATTGTAGATGATGCCGCTGATTTTTGCGGACATTTCATCGGTATAGCTTTTGATGGCTTTTTCCATCTGCGACGTATCGACAGAAGCGGAAACGGTTTTGCTGATCAGGGATTTTGCGCTGTCGGTCGAGAGATAAAGAGAGGTGGTGGTCGGGAGCTTGTTCTTTGTCGCGAACGGTTCATAGCCCTTGATCAGATCCGAGGTGATCGCCTCGACCTCTTTTTGCGTGACCATCATTTTCTCGAGCTTTTCGCGGATCGGCTTCAGTCCGTTTTCGATCAGCGTCTGTGCCGTCTCGCTTTGGAGATACTCGGCAAGGTGAGAATATGCTCTGTTCTCCGGAATACCGTTTTCTGCCATATACTTCGGATAGCCGTCCATCACGGACTGGATCAGAGAGGTGAACTCTTCCTGTGTGGGAAGATAATCCGCCTTGGCTTTGATGAGGTTGTTGAGATCTTCGATCAGGATATCGCGCGCGTCCTTTGAGGTGAGGTATTTGGCGAACGCTTCGGAAAGGTTGCTGACATTTGCTTCCGGCTTATCCTTCACATATGCGGTGTAGCCGTCGATCAGCGAGTTGAAAAGGGACTTCATGGAATCGGCGGTGACCGTGAAATTGACGGAGTTGAACAGGCTTTCGATCTCTTTTTCGCTCAGCGTCGGGAAGCTCGCGGAGAGATCCTCTCCCGATACGGCGGATTCGAGATCGATATCGGAGAAGTCCATCGAGCTGAAATCCATCTCCGGGATATCGAGATCCAGGGAGTCGATATCGAACGCCTTGTTGACGGCGTTTTTATCGACAGAAAACAGGGTGGAAAAATCAAAGTCAGTGTCCTTGCTTTTCTCGCCGAAGGGCTTGCCGGTAAAGACGTCGATCTTCGGGTTCTTGATCTGGGCTTTGACGATATCGGTGTCCTTGGATTGTTCGATCATGTGGTTGATGATCGAAGGGTGGTAGCAAACGCCCTGGATGAGAATGGGGGAGCGGTTGTCTTCGGTTGGCTGAACAACGCCGACGACACGCATATCCTCGGCATTGTCGAGCAGCTTTTCCATCTGCTTTTTGTTATTGGAACGGTCTACCCAGACCTTGTGCTTTTTATCGTAGGTATAGTATTCAGAGGCAGAGATCAGCTTGAACTCGATGCCGAGGAATTCATCATAGGAGAAGGTCATCGGCTGTTCTTCGATGCGGGTGCTGGTGTTCTCGGAATATGCTTTGATCAGTCGATCCAGCTCTGCCGGGTCTTTCAGCCCGAGGTTATACAGCGAGGTGTCGGGGATCTTGCCGGTCTTTGTCAGGACGACGACACATTCGCGGTAGTTTTCGGGCCATCTTCCGGCTTTGACCTCGTAACTATCGGTGTAGATCTTCTCTTCCGCCGGAAGCGGGTTGAAAGTCGTGGTGCTGGAGTAGTTGGAGATAATGCCCGTCATCAGGCTTTCGTCGCCGAACAAGCCCAGTGATTCGATGCTTTTATCGGGGTTGACCTGACGATAACCGCTGTCGTATTTTTTGTAGATCTGAGGGATCAGACGATAGCCGTATTCCAGCGACTGGACATGGTCATAGATATCGCAGTCGTCGCTCTCAAAATACGCGCGAAGAGATTTCAGATCGTTGCTCTTGACGCCGGAGAGAAAGCCGGAGATAAAGCGCATCTCGGTCGCCTTGCCCTCGGCGCCGTCCTCGACGGAATTGATGCTGTCGGTATAGATAGAGGTCAAATCGAAATTGGTATCGTTGAGGATAAGGGGGTAGCTCTGGAGGCTTTCCTCCTCGAGATTGTGGATATACTGCGTCGCGCCGTGCGACATCGCGAGGATCATAGCGATGCCGATGATGCCGATAGAGCCGGCAAAGGCGACGAGGATCGTGCGCGCTTTTTTGGTGAGAAGGTTGTTGAAGGACAGCGCGAGCGCCGTGAAGAAGGACATGGAGGATCTGCCCATGCTCTTGTGGACGGCTTCCTCGTCTTTCGGTTCATAGGGGTTGGAGTCGGAGGTGATCTCGCCGTCCATCAGGGTGACGATGCGGGTCGCGTAGGTCTCAGCCAACTCGGGATTGTGGGTGACCATCACGACCAGACGATCGCTTGCGACCTCCTTGAGCAGATCCATGACCTGGAGACTTGTCTCGGAATCCAGCGCGCCGGTTGGCTCGTCCGCCAGAAGGATATCGGGATCGTTCACCAGAGCGCGGGCGATCGCGACACGCTGCATCTGACCGCCGGAAAGCTGGGAGGGGCGCTTGTAGATATGCTCCTTGAGCCCGACCTTTTCGAGCGCTTCTGTCGCGCGGGCGGTGCGCTCTTTGGCGGAGACGCCGCTGATCGTCAGCGCGAGCTCGACGTTTTTGAGAACCGTCTGGTGGGGGATCAGGTTGTAGCTCTGGAATACAAAGCCGATCGTGTGGTTGCGGTAGGAATCCCAGTTGCGATCGGTATACTTTTTGGTGGAGATCCCGTTGATGACCAGATCGCCGTCATCGTAGCGATCCAGTCCGCCGATGATGTTCAGGAGGGTGGTCTTACCGGAACCGCTGGGACCGAGTATCGCTACAAATTCGTTGTCGCGCAGACTGAGCGACACGCCCTTGAGCGCTTCTTGCACAAGACTGCCTGTTTTGTATACCTTTCGGATCTGTTTGATTTGAAGCATGATCCACCTCCTTACCTGTGTAAAAGTATGCTAATTCAGAATAATTATATAATGTTCGATCTCCGGAGTAAATGAAAAGTTTTTTAATATTTGATTACAGTTTTGGAATATTTTCGGACGATTAAACATCTGCATACATTCTTTTCGGATGACGATTCTGCCCGATAGATTGTATTTGACAATATATGCTCTTTTTAGTATAATACAATAGAATATATATATCTTTGATTCTGATTGACGGGGGAGAGCAGAACAATGATTTGCTATAATTGTTTTCAGGAAAAGGGAGACAGCGCCGTTTGCCCGCACTGTCGGTATAACCCAGATGCGGATAAGAGTCGTTTTCCGACGGCGCTTCCCGCGGGGATCACGCTGGGAAAGGACTATATCCTCGGACGCGTACTGGGTCAGGGCGGCTTCGGTATCACCTATATCGCCAAGGATAAGAATTACGGCGCGCGCGTCGCGATCAAGGAGTATTTTCCCGATAGCATGGCGACCCGCGATTCGACAAACACCGTTACGGCATACACCGGCGAGAGAGGCGAAGGCTTCCGTTACGGAAAACAGTGCTTTCTGGAAGAGGCAAAGACCCTTGCCGCGTTTATCGGAAACCCCAATATCGTCAGAGTTTACCGCTATTTTGAGGAATACGGTACCGCGTACTTCGTCATGGAGTATATCGAGGGTACCAGCCTGAAGGATCATCTGAAGGCAAACGGCGGAAAGATCGACTATATCCACGGCGCGGATGTCGTTGAGAATCTCGCAAAGGAGCAGAACAGCCTCGGCATTCTGCTGCCGGATATGCAGAAATCGGAGCTGTTCCCGACCGTCATCAAGGACGGCGCACTCCCGCGCAAGACCTTCTCAATGGGTCACGCAGCCGACAAGCGCTATTACATGGAGTGCAGAAAGATCGAAGGATAAAAGATACTTGCTTTTTCAGCACGAATATGCTATAATATTTGTGTATTTCACCGGCTGGCAGCAGCACGGGTGAAATCAGGGAAATTCAGAGAATGACTGTGCATCCGGACGGGGGAAAACCGGATGCGCAGAGCGGGGCGGAAACAAGGGATTACTATACCCTCGTTTTCGCCCCTTTCTTATCAGAACCATTATTACAGAAACAGGAGAGGATCTTATGAAGCTGCACGCCCTATTCCGAACCGGCACTTTCTTTGCCGCCGCACTGATGACTGCGGGATGTACCGCCGCAGCCGTCTCTGCTGAGACGGAAAGCTCGGAGACGGAAGAAACCGTTGAGACCTATGAATGCGGAGACTATGTCTATTCCAAGGTCATCAGCGCCGATGATGAGACAGTCACGGCAGCCCGCATCGAGCGGTACACCGGCTCTGAATCCGAGCTGGTCATTCCGTCCGAACTGGACGGGCTGGATGTTGTTCTGCTCGGCGATTACGCCTTTTCCAAAAGCAGCTTGCTGACGAAGGTCACGATCCCGAAAACCGTGACAGCGCTCGGCACCTACACCTTTGCCGAATGTACGCAGATTCAGAGCTATGAGGTCGAGAAAGGCAACCCCGCGCTTGAGAGCCGCGACGGCGTCCTGTATACGGACGGCGGCGCTACGCTCCTGCGCTATCCGACCGGCGCCGCTCCTGCCGATCTGGTCATGGAGAACGGTGTGGACCGCATCGCGAGCGCAGCCTTCACCGGCTGCCGGCAGCTCGAAACAATCAAGCTTTCCGGTACGCTGGAGTCTATCGGAGACTCCGCCTTTGCGGAGTGCATCTCGCTCACTTCCATTGAAATCCCCGCGAGCGTGACTTCGATCAGCGACTTTGCATTCAACAGCTGTACCGCGCTGACGGAGGTCAAGCTCTACGACGGACTGAAGTCCATCGGTGCAGGCGCCTTCACGAGTGTACCGATCACATCAATCACCCTGCCGGAGACGCTGATTACGATCGGCGAGCAGGCATTCTGCAATACCAAGCTCACCGAGGTCACGATTCCGCGGTCGGTGCAGGAGATCGGCTATACCGCTTTCGGCTGGTCGTACAATGCGGCGATCGGGGAACTGGTCATGGACAAGAGCTTCATCATCCGCGGCGCAGCAGGCTCCGCAGCGCA
>OMTA01000113.1 GCA_900313895.1 uncultured Eubacteriales bacterium
ACGCGGTCATATCCTTGATTTCCTCGCGATCATAGAAACGATGACCGCCGATCACGCGATGCGGGATTCCCGAGCGGGACAGCGCCTGCTCGATCGCGTTCGACTGCGCGTTCATACGATATAATACAGCATAATCGGAAAAACTGCGCCCCGCGGTCACACCGTCAAGGATAGTGCGAGCGACAAACATCGCCTCTTCCCTTTCACTGGACGCTGTATGCACGACGATCTTCTCACCCGTGGGATTCTCCGTCCAAAGCGTCTTACCCTTACGCTCAATATTGTTTTTGATCACATTATTTGCCGCGTCAAGGATCGTACCGGTGCTTCTGTAGTTCTGCTCCAATCGAATGACCGCCGCGCCCTTAAACTCATTTTCAAAGGAAAGGATATTCTCGATCGTCGCGCCTCTGAATCGATAGATACTCTGGTCATCATCGCCGACGACACAGATATTATTGCGTTTAGCCGCCAGCTGACTGATCAGGCGATACTGTGATTTATTGGTATCCTGATACTCGTCGACCATGATGTATTTGAAGCGATTCTGATAGTATTCCAACACGTCGGGATTCTCATCAAAGAGCTTGACGGTATTGCAGATCAGATCATCAAAATCCATCGCGTCTGACGTCTGCATCCTCTGCTGATACAGCTCATACGCTTCGGCGATGTATTTCAGCCTGCTGTCAAAATCGCTCTTGATCTTGACGTCCTTCGGCGTTTTCATTCTATCTTTATATTTAGAGATCTCGTTGAGAACAGTCTTATGTGATAAAAACTTCTCGTCGATGTTGAGCTGTTTTAAGATCTCTTTCATCAATCGGCGGGAATCATCGGTATCATAGATGGTAAAATGACTTGTATACCCCAGCCGATCGCCGTATCTTCTCAGGATCCTCGCGCAGGTAGAATGGAACGTCGCCGCCCAGACTTCCTCCGCGCCGTCTCCGCCGACCGCTTCGATCCTATCCTTTAACTCACCCGCCGCCTTATTGGTGAAGGTGATCGCCAATATCTGCCACGGCTCAGCCAAGCCCGCCTGCATGATATAGGCGATACGGTTGACAAGGACGGTCGTTTTGCCGGATCCCGCGCCGGCAAGGATCAACAGCGGGCCTTCCGTATGAAACACCGCCTGCTGCTGCATATCATTCATTTTGCTGAATCTTGCTTTGATTTCATCTAAGTTACTCATGCTGTTTCCTCGTTCAAACTAATCTCATTTCAGACTTTGTCATTTTACCATACACCCCGGTTTCTATAATTCCAAATTGCCAGAAATTAGTTACAGTATGTTAACAAAAGCGGCAGGTCTCTCAGCCCGCCGCGATTCATTATTTCCGTTAAGATAACGCTTTTTCTATAATATTTTCAATTTCTTCCTGCTTTTTGCTGATCACAAGATAGATATAGTTTCCCTTGGTAATGACCTTACAGCTTTCCAGCACATCGACCGCCTCAGGGTTGTAGCTTTTCGCCGTGCTCAGCTGAGCGTCAAGCCTGCTGTTCATCTGGTCAACGATCTTTTTCAGGGATTCATCATCCTTCGCCTCGACCATCACAAGCTCCATATAATCCTTTTTACTGCTCGTACGCTCCGCCGCGAATTGCGTGATCTGATCGGAAGTGATGTTATAGTTATCTTTCAGATCCTGTTCCGTTTTGATGATGTTAAGACCCTCGATCGTCGATTCGGATATCCCCATCTCCGCGTTGATATCACCAAGCAGCTTCTCCAACGATATAGACTTCTGCTTGTTATCCTCACCGCAGGCGGATAAAACCGATACAAGGATCAAAACTGCGGTTACAAAAGCTATGATTCTTTTCATATCCTTATCCTCTTAAACTGATCATTCGATCGTCAGGATCTCGGAAAAACCGGTCACCTCAAAGATCTCCATCACGATATCATTGACGTTGATGACCTTCATCGAGCCCTGCTTGTTCATGGCTTTCTGCATCGAAAGCATCCATCTCAATCCCGCGGAAGAGATGTAGTCGAGCTTTTTGAAGTCAAGTACAAGCTCCGTGATACCGTCAAGACTGCCCTTCATGCTACTTTCCGCCTCTGCGACCGTCATGGTATCGACCCTGCCGATCACCTCTGCGTAGAGCTTTTTCCCATCGATTTTTTTATTGATCGTCATAACATAATCTCCTTTTATCAATCTATATCATGCGCTCACCTGAGCGATTCACCCATAACTCCGTCAAACCCATCCGGAACAGGATGCGGCGTGTAGTTTTCATCGGGAGACGCGGCGGTATCGCTGATAGCCTTGTTTTGTTTCAATATCGCCTCGTGATTATTATATCCGTACGCAGTGATGATGACAGGATAATTCTTAAAGCATTGATTCTTGTCAAACATACCGGAAAGCCCGTCGATATACGGCGTATCGATCAAATTCGTCTCGCCGCCGTACTGCCACATACCGACACTATCATTTTTGTACTCTCCCAGAGAGGTACTCCAGTACGCGACCCACACATCGAAAGTGCTGAACAGCTTCAGGTTGTACAGCTTCTTGCCAAGCCACGAAAGCGACGAATACAGCATCGGATAGTATCCTGCGTCTTTGATCCCGTTGAGATATGTGAAGCAGATCTCCTGCAACGTTTCATTACTCGGCATACCGTACTGATCCTTATAGCTGTCGCCCTCCATATCAAAGGCGATCGGCATCGTCGGATGCTTATCCTTCAAAAGTCTCAGCGTATGCTGGACTTCACTTTTCGCTTCCTGCGTCGTCAGCGCGTAGGAATACAAATACGCGCCCCAGTCAAGTCCCGCAGCCTCCGCTTTTTTGACATTTTCCTCAAAACGGGTGTCATCCTGATTTTCAAGATCATCACCGAATCCCAGCCGGATCATGACAAAGGTATAGCCGGCTGCTTTTACCTTGTTCATATCGACGTCGCCGTTATGTGACGAGATATCGATCCCCTTTTGCGGCTGATAGTTTTTGATTTTTTCCTCGATCTCTTTCCTGATCGCCTCTTCATCACTTCCGGATATGATCTTTCCGATATCCTTACCGGCTTCAAAGCCCACGATCCATCTTTGGACAGCGGTAGCATCCAGAACCGTTACAGCCTGATCGCCGTCAGCATCGGATGCCGAAAGCAAAATCTGATCCTCACCGATCAGATCGGCGATATATCGTTGGATCGTCGTCGCGTCCAGTACGGATATCTCCTTATCGTTATCCGCGTCCCCGATCATATACTCCGAATCCTCAGCGGCAAACGCCGCGGGGATCATCATACAAACCAAAAGAATCGACAGAAAAGCCGAAAGGACTCGTTTCATCATTACCTCCGTGATTATTTAACGACGATACTTTGCGCCCCGAGCTGTTGATAACGCTCATTGACAAGCTCTTTTTTAAAATGCGATACAGCGCCCGCGGCGGAATCGTCAAAGTAATATTCGTTTTCATCGTATCCGATCAGCACCAGACAATGCTCATGCGCGTACCAGTTGAACGTATCGCCGAGCTTTGTCTTAGCGTTCTCATCAACATAATTGACCGTCCATGTGCTGAACACATACGGCTCGTCCATATTGGTGGTTGCCCAGATCATGACGGGGATATCCTTATCGATATACTCTTCGCATAAGGTTTCAAGCGGGATATTCTCCGCGTTATATGCCTTCTGATCGGATTTTTTGTCCTTGAGATACTGATTCATGCTCTTTGCCATCGAAGGTGCATACACACCCCATCCCGCGTACGCGGTACCGGCAAAGCCGCTGTACAGATCAGGGCCCGTCATATTGCCGTCCTCATCCTCAAAGACATAGTGAATATCCATCCGTCCCGTCGTTTTGATGACGGTGATGGATGTTCACAAAAATGATGCTGACAACGATCAATGCAATCAAAACAGCTCCCGAGAGCATCAGAACCCTTATTTTTTTGTTATTCCAATACTGTCTGAAACGATTCACGTCATGGATCCTTTCATATCGAACGTTTTATATTATACCGGGAAGATAGTTAAACAACACAAACACGATAAGCGTAATAATGATGAACGCAAGATTGACAAACTTACGGTCTACCAAAAGACCGATAAACTCCCTCAAAAAAGCATTGGGATAAAAATAGCGTTTTGTTTTCGCGGATATCCCTTTCGCGACAAAGCCGTTTTTCTGCGCGTAGATATACCCTCTGAAAACATGATAATTGGTGGTAGCAAAAGCGATTTTACAGTTTTCAAAATCATCGGTATGCTTCATGATGATCTCTTTGGAAAACTTCATATTCTCCAAGGTGTTAACGCTCTTATCCTCCATCAGGATCCGTTCGCGATCAACGCCTTGACTGATCAGATAATTTGTCATCGCCTGACTCTCGGAGATGATCTCGTCATCACCCTGTCCGCCCGACGGAACAAAGATCGCGTGCTTTCCGGTCTTATCAAACTGTTCCTTTTCAAAATCAAGCGCGGCGTCAACTCTCGCTTTCAAAAGCGGTGTCAATGATCCGTCCCGACGGATCCCGCAGCCCAGGATGATGATATAGTCCCTGTCATATCCGGGGCGATAGCGCGTCGCGTTATACGCGCACAAGGTCGTCGCCAAAAACATCGCGCCGAAATAGCAGAAGATATACAGCAGCGTGCGATGAACGATACTGCGTTCGACAGAGCCGAAAACGACCCGCACATCCAAACGCAGGATCAGGATGATACCGGCGATACAGATCACGGCGAAGGCGATCCCCAGCGCATTGGCCGGTCGAAATCCCTCTTTCTTCAGCAAAAAGATATTACTGAACGCCAGCATCAGCGACGAAATGATCAAAAGCGGCGCGAGGATGATAAACATCTCAAGCCCGACGTCCATAAATTGCGTCATGAATGACGAATAAAACCGGAGAGAGTTATTCGCCCATTTATAAACCAAGATCAAAAACAGGATCGACAGGAAAAACCCGAAGCCGACGCACAGGATCATTTTATATCCAAAGTCGCCGTTTTGATTATACTCAATGAATAACAGCAAAAGGACGACCAGGGTCACTCCCATTACAATGAACAGAACGATCAGTAAAACGGGATATGCCTGAAATTCAATCCGGTTATAGGTCGTATCGATGATAACGTTCCCGGGCAACACCAACAATTCCTTATGGAAGGAATGGTGCAAACGATCGTCCGAACCGCTGCTCATATCAGTGATATCGACATCTGTCGAGCCGACGCTCAGCGCTTCAAATTCCAGTACGATCTCACGCGAATCCGAAATAAACGTTTCGTCATCAAGATGAATGTCGGAAACTTCGACGACACCTTCTTTTTCATAGGTAATCGTCATATCGTTAACCGTGTTCTCGGCTACAAACATCGAGGTGTGCAATGTATAATGATGACCGACAACGATCGTATAAACAACAGAAAATACAACTGCCGCGATCATAACGATCAATAAGAACAGCAGCTTTTTGTTTCTCTTCATATCAAATCCTAAGATTAAAAGGATAAAACCGCTTATTCGCTGCACATCGCAGTAAGCGTATCCTTCATGCTCAAAAGTTCGTTCAAAAGCGGCGTATAATCCATCTGCGTACGCGAGCGTAACAACTCCGTGATCTCAACGCACTTGTCAAACATCGGTGTCAAAGAAAGATTGCCGAGAACACCCTTGAGCGCGTGCGCGGCAGCAAAAGCCTCATCAAGATCATTTGCCTCTATCGCATTCTTCAAGTTATCAAAATTCGTTTCCGCGGGGATCATTTTCACCAGACGAAGATATAAAGCTTCACTTCCGGCACAGCGCGCGATCCCCTCGTCGGTATTCGCGCCGAATTGATTCAACTGTTCAATGGTCAACATAATATTTCCCTCCAAAGTATGCGCGATCACGCAGAACAAGCGACCGTCACAACGCCGTTTTCAGGGGCTTGATCGCAGGCTTCATTTGCCTTTTGATACCAGATATCGATATCGATCCCTGCGTCCGTTTTCTCACAGATCCCGACGCGGATCGCGACCGAATCGCCAAGCTCCCGCGCTATTTCAGAAACGATCCCGGTATAATCCGCCTTATGAATGCAATAGCCGTAAAGAACATCATCACCGGCACGACAGGCGATCCCTTTTGATCCGATCAGATTCTCTTCCGTCAGGGACGCGACTTTTTTGAGGATCTCATCGTGATCCTTTCCGTCAGCACCCGTGATCTTCACGACGACCGCGTCCATAAAACCTTTGATATCTCCCGCCAATTGTTTGACATACGCATCAAAAAACAGCTTGATGTACAGTCCTGTGACCGCGTCCGTCTCGATCGAGCGAATCAACTTACGCTCCTCGCTCTGTTCAATAATACGCTCACAACGCGCGATAATGACCTCAGGCATACGGTAAGGCTTTGAGATAAAGTCAGCAGCGCCCTTACGAATACTGCGCACCTCCGTGCTTTTCTCAGACGTCATCACGATGATCGGAATATTCTTCAATTTATTGTCCGCCTTACACGCCTCGATCACATCAAAGCCGCTCATTTTCGGCATGATGATATCCAACAGTATCAGCGAAAAGGCATCGGGATCGGCACGAAGCGCATCCATCGCTTCCATACCGCTTGAAGCGGTCGTCACATCATAATCAAACGACAGGATGGCTTCAAGCAGTTGGCGATTGATCATTTCATCATCAACGATCAGCACCCTGCGCTTTTTTCTGCCGGTTTTCAAAAAATGGTTCATCTTTATCTCCTTTATATCAGTAGTATCCACTGATAATACTCTTTATTGAATGACCTTATTGATAGCGGCTATCAGTTTATCCGGATCATAAGGCTTGGAAACGTGCGCGTTCATACCGATCTCAATCGCCTGTTTTTTATCCGATTCAAATGTATTGGCGGAAACAGCGATGATCGGAACCTCGGCGCGCTTATCCTTCAAAGCGCGAATCTGCCTCGTCGCTTCAAAGCCATCCATCACCGGCATCATGATATCCATCAAAACCGCGTCATAATAACCCGCCTCAGCTTCAGTTACCATTTTAACCGCAACTTCACCGTTTTCGGCGATCTCCGTTTCAAAGCCCGCTCTCGTCAAAAACTCGTTCGCAATCTCACAATTGATGGGATTATCCTCAACAATGAGCAAGCGCTTTCCGGATACAGCTATCTCTTTCGATTCGCCGCCCGATTTGGATCCCATGGCGCTTTCATCGATAACAGGAAAATGCAGCGATACGGTGAAAGAGGTTCCTTCATTAGGCGCGGTCTCAACCGTGATGGTACCGCCCATCAATTCCACAAAACTCTTCGCGATCGACATTCCCAGCCCTGTTCCCTGTAATTGCGAGACGGTGCTGGTGCGCTCTCTTTCAAACGCGTCAAAAATGTGACCGACAAACTCCGGACTCATACCGATACCGTTATCGCTGACGCACATCGTATACTCAGCCTTGCCGTCGTGATATCCGGTCTGTTCGATCACAACAGAGACCATACCGCCCTCAGGCGTAAATTTATACGCGTTGGAAATCAGATTCAGCAGGATCCTGACCAATCTGTTTTTATCACAGATAACATAGCGATTATCTACAGCGTCATAATCTACCGTAAATTCCAAGCTCTTGGTTTTCATCTGAAGCGAGAATATATCATAGATCTCATCAAACATTTCGAACAGATCGGTGTTTGAAAAGTCCAGCTCGACCTTCCCGCTTTCGATACGGCTCATATCAAGAATATCATTGATCAATGAAAGCAGATGTTTACTGCTGTAATCTATTTTTTCAAGATAATCCCTGATCTGATCGGGGATATCCTCTTTCTGCAGTGCAAGCGAAGTATACCCGGTAACAGCATTGAGAGGCGTTCGGATATCGTGGCTCATATTGGAGAGGAAATTACTCTTCGCACGGCTGGATTCCTCCGCGTGAAGTCTCTCCGCCTCGATATCCTTTTCTCGTCGCTTGATTTCAGTAAAAATGCTGAAGATAATGACGAGAGAAAACAGGATCAGCCCGGAAAGGATATAGAGGTTTTTCCTGATATCCGATCCAAACTTTTCGATCTGCGCCGTAGCGTATTCATTCGTCTCATGAACGCTGACTTCATCCTCCGTAAAGCGCTCCTTAGCTGCGATTTCAATATGCATCGAGGTGATCCTGCTTGAAATGGAAGCAGCTTCATCCGTCGTGGCTTTATTCGCCCAAATAACCGATACAAAGAGGATCAGGAAAAAGAGAACGATCCATACGATAAAGCTCCTACCGTATTTTCTCGACTTATCTCCCCGGATCAAAAAGCGGAATGTGACAATTCCCAAAACACTCCACAAAATCAAAATCATCAAAGATTCCGTCGGCAGCTGACTTTGCGACCGAAGGATCGGCGTCAAATATACAATAATGATGATCAGCGAGAAGATTGTCCCGATAACGCCAAACCAAAGCGACGGTTTATGATTCTCACGCCTTCCGTCTTTAATCGCGCAGATCGAAGTATACGCGTAAACAATGGTCGCGCCGATCGTCGTAACATCGACGATCCACCCGATCGCTGTCCGTCCGAGGAACAGTATCAGACAAGACACGACAGCGATGCAGCAAACCGCGATCCACGGAACACCACGCTTGTTGGTTTGCTTCAATTTTTGAGGCATCAGCCCTTCATCGGACATCGAGCAGATCAATCGGCTCAGCGCGATCATATGACCGATCATACCGGTGATAATGCCGCACAGCGCAGATACCGCGATCATCACAAGACCGGTTTCCCCCATCGCCTCTTTCGCGCTGAAGAAGGTCGGAAGGTAATCAACGCCGTTATGGTCCGCCAAAGCTTTAAGATAATCGACCCAGCCGTTATAGCCGTCGGGATGCGCCATAGAAGCGCACGTCGAAAGCATCGCATATGCCAAAAAGCCGGTCGTGATCGCAATAATAATGATCGGTAACGATTTTTTGACAGAAAAGCGGAACTCTCCGGTAGAATGAGAAATCGATTCAAATCCGATGAAGGCCCACGGGGAGATAACGGCGATATGAAGGATCTGCCTTAACGCCCCGGTGTCCGGGATGAGATAGGGAGCCGCCGATCCGCCGCCGCCGAAAAGCGAAACGATGAATATCGCCGTGATAACGACGGATATGATCGGCATGATCAGCTGCGGGAGGGTGAACATGGCCAGATATATGGAATACAGCAGCGTGG
>OMTA01000193.1 GCA_900313895.1 uncultured Eubacteriales bacterium
CGCTGAGTATGCGTCAGCGGATCAGACCACTTCTGCGGAGGATACGGCGGATGGTGCGGATGTGGATGATACGATCCTGGTTGACAGCTATGATCCGACGGAGCAGAGTATAGAGGATCTCCGTCGCGTAGACGGCGCCTTAGAAGAGCCTGCACAGAAGTCTGATATCGCGATAGAAGCGGTTGAAGCGATCAACGCGGCCATCGCCGATCAAACGGTTCCGACTTCCGATGCATCGCAAACGCCCGATACACCTGCTGTTCCGGATAACCGTGTTGAGAATATGCAGGATCAGCGAACTGTTGAAGCAGCAGCGAGTCAGCCGGATAAGCGCATCATCGCGGACGGCGCTGAATACAGCTACTACGGCGAATTGGACGATAACGGCAATCGCTCCGGCTTCGGCAGAACCATGACCGATCTGAACCGCATCGCGTATGAAGGCTATTACCGGAATGACAAGCGCTCCGGCAAAGGCTCGTATTTCTATAAGGACGGCACGCTTTGTTACTCCGGAGATTGGCTCGAGAACGTTCGTTACGGTACCGGCGTCGGGATCAGCTCCCGCGACGGCTCGATCCATGTCGGTAACTGGAAGAACAATAAGCCCGACGGAAACGGCGTTCGCCTGACCGCTGAGGGCGATATCAAGTTCGTCTGTAAAACGCTCTCCGACGATACGACCGTGTTGATGCACTATCTGCCTGACGATACCGTTGTGATTTCCAAATATGATAAATTCGGTATGAAGCTCGGCGATACGACGCTGTCACTGAAAGATTTGAAGATTTGATCACATAAAAAGGATAACTCTGTCAATACTATTACCGTTACATCTCATTTGGAATGTAACGGTAATTTTTATATGAGGAGTAATCAGGATGAAAAGAATCTTAGCTTTATTCAGTGTCGTCTTACTGATGGCGGTTATGCTGTGCGGATGCGCGAAGAGAGCCGTGGAGGATGCGGCTGATACCGTATCAAATGCTGTTTCCGATGTCAAAGAGGACGCGGATCGATACGGAAAAACGGATGATGACGCCAACAGACACGTCGATGACGCTACCGCCGGGGATCAGCCGACCGTCACGGATATGGACAAGATGGTCGAAAACGGCGTGATCGATGATGAAAACGACGACAATACCGACGGCGATAATGTAGACGACGATAAGAATCCGCAGAACGATCAGGATGCCGATCATGACGATCATGCTGACGGCGGAGACCGTAACGATGAGACGATGGGTGACACCAACAGTGATTTCATATAATGACGAGAAGATCGACAATAGGGCTGTCGCATAAACGTGACAGCCCTTTACATATTATATGACCTTTTCCAGATCGGCCTTCAGTTTTTTGATGATCTTTTTCTCGAGCCGCGAGATGTAGGATTGCGATATCCCCAACAGATCCGCGACCTGTTTTTGCGTATGCTCACGGTTGCCGTTCAAACCGAACCGTAGCTCCATGATCATCGCCTCTCTGGTGTTGAGCTTGGAGACCGCCTCCATCAACTGATTGATCTCGACCTCCTGCTCGATATCGCTGCTGACGGTATCGCTGTCGCTGCCGAGAACATCGCTGAGAAGCAGCTCGTTTCCGTCCCAATCCGTGCTGAGCGGTTCTTCGATCGAGATCTCATACTTGCTCTGACTTGTCTTTCTCAGGAACATCAGGATCTCGTTCTCGATACACCGTGAAGCGTAGGTGGCGAGCTTGATATTGCGATCGGGGGAGAAGGTGTTGACGGCTTTGATCAGACCGATCGTACCGATCGAGATCAGATCCTCGATATTGACGTTGGCGTTCTCAAACTTTTTCGCGATATAAACCACAAGCCTCAGGTTATGTACGATCAGCGGCTCCCGCGCTTTTTCATCGCCGTTACGGATCTGATCCATGACGACTTCCTCCTCCGCCTTTGTCAAGGGCGGCGGCAGCGCTCCGCTGTTGCTGATATAGAATACGCTGTTGGATAACAGGATAAACTTTAGTTTGAACAGGATATTGCGCAGCATTTGCATATGATTCACCTTACGATTTCTGAATTGATGATTGCCTGAAAATGAACGTTCGAGATCCTCGTTGACGCGATGTAGATCTCTTTATCGATCTTTGAACGGTTGATCGTGACACTCTCTGCCTTGACGGCATAGAGAAGGGAGGATCCGCCGACCGTGGCGTAGGGGATAACGCGTTTAGCTGACCGATCACCGATTTGAAAAACAGCGCTGTCTACGATGATGACCGGAGAAGCTGAGAACGGTTCTGTCAGATTGCATCCCGTATCGATCTTCGCCGGGCAGGAATACGCTTGTTGATCGATGACGAATTCCAACGGCACCACAGTGCTTTTCATTCTTTCACGGAATAATTTCCCGAATAATGTGATCACCAGATAGATCAACGCGGTACAACCGAGCATGATCAACGGATTGAACTCAAGATAGAGGATATCATTGATGATGATCATATTCGGAGGCTTGAACAGCTGGTAGATCAGCACGAAAAATCCGCTGTAGATCGTCCCGACGCCGACGATCGCCAAGGCTGTTTTGATAAATTCCCTCCGGTTGATGAACGGAAACGCGATCACGGTGATCAGTAAGGATGTGATGATCCTGACGATCAACAGGAATACAAACCCGCTGATATCGATAAATATCAAAAGAGAAAACAGTGATCCCGCGAAGGATGCGCCGATCAGACGGAGCGTTCCCGCTTTGCGCTTCAACAGCTTTTCGGTCGCAGTCAGTACGGCGTAGGTGACGATCGTGTTGATGAACAGCAGAATATCGACATATATGACCGTAGCGATCCCTCCGTCACCTCAACTGTCTATGATTATCGCACATGATCGGCGCGTCTTGTGTCAAACAGATAGCGGGAAAACTTGTAACATCCTCGCCGAATAACAGGTTTCTTTATCCAATCACGAGGCTTTCCGGGAATGAGAGCCGAATAGGAAAAATCCCGTTGAGCTTTGCGCGATCATTGTGAAATCTCGGCGAACCCTTAACAATATGATACTTTTGTACAAAAAATGTAAAAAAACATTTGACTAATGCGTGAATTCAGTTTATTATATTAAAATGAAAAACACTATATGGTGGTGATACTATGGCATTATCCACAATAGATAGAGTAAAGGAAGCTGAGCTGAAAGCGAATGAAGCGCGTGATCAAGCGGAGCTTCAGGCGCAGGAGATCCTGAATGAAGCGAATCGGAACGCCGATAGGATGATCGAAAAGGCAAAGACCGACATCGCGGCTGAGGATAGGCGACAGGCGTCCGCCGCGCAGCAAAAGGCTGACGAGCAGGTAAGCGCCCGTCGTCAGAAAGCGCAGCAAGAGGCTGACGCGCTTCGTGAAAAGACCATGAAGCTCAGACAAAACGTGATCAATAAACTGATACAGGAAACCTTAACGAATTAAGGCAGTAAGGAGGGCATTTATGGCAATGCTCAAAATGCAGCGCATCTATATCTACGCGCTGATCAAGTACTGCAAGGATATCCTGGAAACGCTCCAGCGCCGTGGCGTGGTGGAGATCGAGAATATGGAGCTCGAGGACAGCGTGTTCTTTAAAGAGGACACCTCACCTCTGCAAGCGCAGTATCAACGTTCCGCCGCAACAGC
>OMTA01000022.1 GCA_900313895.1 uncultured Eubacteriales bacterium
TCGGCGCAATTTCGGTAACTGTCTGCGAATCTACAATGCCCAGATACCGATCGCCGTCAAAGCCGCCGAGGTCGCGTCCAAGGGCAAAAGTATCTTTGCTTATGAGCCGAACAGTAAAGCAGCCGTCGCATACGCCGATTTCGCTAAGGAGGTGTTAGCGCATGACAAGCAAAGGGCGAAAGAGCGATTTCGACCTGCCGACGCTCGATGATTTGTTTTCGACGCAGCAGGAGCGTGATGAAGCGAAGCTCGATAAAATCAGGGATATACCAATCTCAGAGATCGACGACTTTCCCAATCATCCATTCCAAGTCCGTGATGACGAGGATATGTTGCAGCTTGTAGAAAGCATCAAAGAGCACGGCGTAATGACGCCCGCTGTACTCCGCGTCAAAGATGACGGACGCTTTGAGATCGTAGCAGGACACCGCCGAAAGCGAGCTTGTGAGCTTGCCGGGTTGGACACGCTTCGCTCAGAGGTCAAACATCTGTCCCGTGATGAAGCGACGGTCTATATGGTTGAAAGTAACTTTCAACGATCGTCCATACTCCCCAGCGAGAAGGCGTTTGCGTATAAAATGCGAAATGACGCTATTAAACGGCAGGGAAAACGTAATGATTTAACTTCATCCCCACTGGGGATGAAGTTGGAGGGTGAACAAAGTCTTGAAGCTCTTAGTCATGAATTGGGCGAAAGTCGCAATCAAATTCACCGCTATATCCGCTTGACCTACCTTATCCCCGAACTGTTGCAGTTAGTAGATGAAGGCAAGATGAAGATGCGTCCGGCAGTCGAGCTGTCTTATCTCAACGCAGATTTTCAGAGGGATGTGTTGGAAAACATTGAACTCAACGACTGCACTCCCTCTCACGCACAGACGATACGAATGCGGCGTTTGTATGAGGAACACAGCCTGACACCGGAAGTGATCGCCGATATCATGTGCGAACAAAAGCCCAATCAGCGTGAACGCATGGTGTTCAACGGTGAGCGTATGCGAAAGATATTGCCTCGCGACTTGCCGATGAATAAGACGGAGGATTACATCTGCGAGGCGATCACGTTTTATCGCAAACACAACCGTGAGCATGAGCAATCTCGCAAATCAAACAGGGACGCGCGGTGATTTACCGCTCCCCCTTTCTCACACTCTAACCCCCTGTTACTCTCACTTACTTACCGAAAGAGAAATACTATATCTTATTTAATTTATTATTATCTCTTAAAGGCAGTCGGCAGAATAGCAGGAGTAATAATTCCAACTTAGGAGGTGAATCAGGTGAAAACCATTATCGGTATCGTTATTTTTGCGCTGGTACTCGGCGTATATCTGTTCATTACCATCAAAAACCACAGAAAAAAGTAAACTATTCACAAGGAGGTGAGCTGAAATGGCAGAGATGACCTTTCAGCAGAAAACAAAAACGATGGCGAAGCTGATTGATAACGGCATCACATCCGAAAAGGACTTGCAGAATCTGAACTTTGACTCTGTACTGCAAATCCCCGGCATTACCATGCAGGATCTTGCCGTCGTTTCTCAGCTTCAAAAACACACTAAAGACAACAAGCTCTATTCTTATCTTTCGGGAGGTGAACGGAATGAGTAGTGAAGAATATGAGATCATTCCTATGAAGCCCGAAGAGGTCTTGTATTCTTATCGGAACAGTCAACAAATTTCGTCACAGACCGGCTTGGTTGGCTATATTCGTGCGGATATGGGAACAAACGGAAATCAGTTTTGGGTTACTTGGAACTGTTTTCGCAATGATCTGAACACTCCTGAATTCAGCAATGAACTGTCAGAACTGCTCCATTCACTCAGACAGGATGGCAAATACCTTTCTGACAGGGATACACTAACACGGTTCTGCCTTGACAGTAAAAACGCGCTGCCTTATGAAACCGGCAGAGATTTCGGTGTGAGAGTCAATACCAGAGATCATGCCTATCTCATGCGACTGAATCCGCATAAGGGAGAATACAACCTCTATTGCTACTGCTATCGCAAGGACTGGCTCGACAGTCATATCAGGCAGGCAAAGCGTGGAATCCGTTTCATTGATCCGCATTACCGTGAAAGATTCAGAATTGCCGACGGCGATGAAATCATCATCAGCGGCGAGCCGAACGCCTACACCGTCAGGGATGTTCCTGCTCGGTATGTATGTCGCTATATTGATGACTCCCATTTTGAATACGGTCCGAATCTCCGTCATATCTGTGAATTTGCGGAAATGATAGAGGATTTGGGATATAAGGTCATACCGCTCAGAGCGTCTTTACCCGAGAAAGCCTATGTTTACATCGAATCCGAGAACAAGATCGGCGTTGTAACAAAAGGCAAAATGGGTTACAAGGAAATGGATATTACCTTTTCAGATAAACAAGACGCGCTGGATATGGTGGACATCAATAATAAGAAGCACGGCATTACCAAAGCGCAGTCTGAGGCGATGAAGTGCGGTTCCATGTTCGGTTGGCACGTTCCTGCCGCCGACCCGAAAAACTATGAAGAGAACGGTATCCCCAAGAATTTCAGAGCCAGAGATACCGCTCGATAAGGAGGTGTTCTGATGGCGAGAAAATATGAGCTTCTCAGCGAGATGTACGACAAGACGACCAAAACAATGACCAACCCTGTTGTGTGGCGTCATTTCTTGGAGTCCGCTTGCCGTAACTATCGCCTGCGATTTGACGAGCAGCTCCTTGTCTTTGTCCAGCGCCCCGACGCTACCGCTGTTCTTGAAATAGAACGGTGGAATAAGCAGTTCGGCAGATGGGTCAACCGAGGAGCTAACGGTATCGCGGTATTTGAGGATGCGGAGCGTAATTCTCAGCGATTGAAGTATTATTTTGATATATCGGATACGCATGAGAGCCGCTTATCCCGACCGGTCCCGATCTGGAATATGCGTGAGGAGTACACCGAGGATGTCATCGACACCCTCGAAAGCACCTTCGGTACATTGGAAAACAGGGAGAATCTTGAAGAAGCGATCCTCAGCGCGGCAAATAACGCCGTCGAGGACAATGTTCCCGATTACGTCGGGGATTTACTGCTTGCGATGGATGATACCCTGTTATACGGACTGACCGAAGATACAGCGCGGTATATGTATAATAACATCGTTACCCACAGCGTAGCCTATATGCTGATGACGCGCCTCGGTGCGGATACATCCCTGTATTACAGTAACGAGGAATTCAAAGATATTGTCAATTTCAACACGGAGGACGCATTGAACGCGCTGGGTTACGCGACCGGCGATATCTCCGAAATGGCGCTGTCCGAGATCGCAAAAACCGTTCTGTCGCTTGACAGAGCCAATCGCACATTTGATAATCCGCAGAGAAGCGAATACAATAATAATACAATACAACCCGAAAGGAGACTTGAACATGACAGAGATAGCTTACACCAGACAGGGCGATTACAATCTGCCCAACCTGACCTTACCCGAACAGCCGAAGGTCGAGCTGGGGATGTACGCTCAGATGAGGCGCAGATTCCTGAAAGAGCATCACAAGATCCTGTACTACAACCTCCTGACGAAATGCAAGCTGATCGAGAACCTGTACGAGACCGAACAGACGGCGCTGAAGATGGAGAACGATCTTATCCGTCAGATGGCACAGGATCAGGGCGTGACGGAGCAGTTGAAGGCGCAGGATCAGATGACATGGGTACGCCGGATGAACAACATCCGACAGGCGGCGAGAGAAATCGTGATGGACAAGGTGATCTACACCGTATAACCCCCGATGGGCAGACTCAGCGTGATGATGAGCCTGCCCTTTCTTTATCTACAACCTTTGGCTTGGCGGATCGTATTTACGATTACCTGACCGATTATATCATCAACTTCTATGAAGAAGCTGACGAAGAACCGCTTGAAGTAGCTGAGGACGGTTCCGATCCGGTAGTGGTCGCCCGTATCGAACATGACTTACATGATACAGAAATCATGCGGGCTATGCTGGAATACTTTTCCGAGACATATGATCGTCGGGATAATGATGAGGAAATAAACGAACAGTATGATCTGATTGTTGATGCGGTCAAAGAACGTATCGACAGTCTTGAACCGTTCGACCTCGATGACCGTTTTGTCAGCGGAGACACCCATTTTGATGTTTTCGATGAAGACGGGGAAAGATTAAAATATCCGTTTTTCGGCGTCGATGAGGTCGTCAATGAGATCTTTGCGACCACACCTTACTTCGGCGCAAGCCTTGAGGACATCGGCGCTTATCTTGAAGGTGTATCCGATACCGACAGGCGAATCGAATACATCCGCAGTATCTTCAACAATGATTTCACCGAGATCATCTTAGCTGACGATACCCGTGTCGGCTACAAGACCTACGATAACGGCGTTCTGATCTGGAAAGGACGTTATCCCAGCCGTGAAGGACAAAGGTTCCTCAGATGGGATGCGGTAGCCGGTCATTTCGACGCGATGCGTAAGCTCGGTATGCTGCGCAGCGATATCAAATCGCTGTTATCGCAGGACGGGCAGCTGCAATATCTGGCAGACGCGGCAGGAGCCAACGCTCCTGCTTTTGTCTTTTCTCAGGAGATCATCGACAATGTTCTGACCAGAGGCAGCAATGTTGCCGAGGGCAAGATGAGGATCTATGAGCAGTTCCAAAAGAGTCTGTCCCGTGATGAAAACATCCGTTTTCTCAAAAACGAGTACGGCATCGGCGGCGGTTCAAGCGCAGTAGCCTATACCGGTATATCTGAAATGCACGACGGTAAGGGCATTGAGCTGAGCTTCGGCTTTGATCCCGACCGACCGCGACAGCTTCTGAAATGGAATTACGTTGAAAAACGTATCCGTGAGCTGATTAGTCTTGACCGTTATCTCAATGATAAGGAAAAGGACTCATATCCATTCTGGCTCGAAAAAATGGAA
This sequence comes from uncultured Eubacteriales bacterium, assembly GCA_900313895.1. Classification (GTDB taxonomy): domain Bacteria; phylum Bacillota; class Clostridia; order Oscillospirales; family Acutalibacteraceae; genus Ruminococcoides. Next base: position 4,925 of record OMTA01000022.1, read on the forward strand.
GGTTATCGAGAAGATGCAGAAAGAGAAAAACAACGCCGCGATGAAGAACGCCGCCGCCAGATGGAGATGGAAACATCCCCCGAAGAACGACTGCAAAACGAGGGCGTTCAGCATACCTATGAGTATCAGTATCACCTCGGCGATACTGTGTATATTGGTGCATCGACATATGAACTTTTGTCGATTGACGATGATCGTGTCATGCTTTTTGACCCGAAATTCCCGCTAATAAACACGGAAATGCCCCGCGCCGAGTTCGAGGCAAAGGTACAGGAGAATCCGCTGAATAACCATCTGCGTGTACCGGATAATCCCGATAAAGAAACGGAGCAAGGCAATGAAATTGACAAAGACATTCCCGATGCAGACCCCGCTGAGATCCGCAGAAAACTTGAAGCAGCAGGGATTGTGAACGGTCAGCTTGTTGATGAAGATAAGTTGAATAACGATCCGTTTGTTCAGCAAGTGTATGCGGATGCGGAGAGAGTTGCACAGGAAGAACAAGAACAGCCCGAAGAAGTAAAGCTCCATTCCGTTGTGGTGGACTTAACGCCGAACGAATCGGACGGAGCCAACAGCGACCTGATCGGTCAGCGGCTCACCCTTGATGATCGCGAATTTGAGATCAAAAGGGTGAATGCCTACGGCGACGTCAATATGGAGGATCTCACCTTTAGGGGTGAAACCGGTTTCCCTGTTAATCGTGTCGAAAAGGTGGATTTTGTCCGCAGAGCGCTGGAAGAACAGCGTGCGAAAGAGAACGAGATCACACCAGCTTGGGAGCGTCAGCCGCGCGTAAAGGCACAGACCTTTGACCTGCACCCTGATATCCCCATGTCGCAGCGACACACCTTTGATCTCAAACATTTTGAGTTGGAGGAAGTCGGTAAAAAGGCTCGTTTCCGCAGAAATGCTGATGCGATCCGCGTACTGAAAGAATGCCAGTTTGACAATCGTTTTGCAACTCCCGAAGAGCAAGCTATCCTTGCGCAATATGTCGGCTGGGGAGGAATCCCCGAAGCATTTGACGAACACAATAACGCATGGTCAAACGAGTTTACAGAGCTATATGGCTTGTTATCTCCCGAGGAATACGCATCTGCTCGCGCCAGTACACTGACCGCTTTCTACACGCCGCCTGTGGTGATCAACGCCATCTACAAAATGATGGAGAACATGGGCTTTCAGCGCGGCAATATCTTGGAGCCGTCCTGCGGTATCGGTAACTTTATTGGTATGCTGCCCGACTCCATGAGCGACAGTCGTGTGTTCGGCGTAGAGATCGATACGATCTCAGCCGGGATCGCACAGCAGTTATATCAGAAAAGCTCTATTGCAGCACAGCCGTATGAAAAGGCGGAGATCCCCGACAGCTTCTTTGATGCTGTTGTAGGTAATGTTCCCTTCGGTGACTTCGGCGTATCAGATAAGCGGTATGATAAATACCACTTTATGATACATGATTTCTTTTTTGCCAAGTCACTGGATAAGCTCCGTCCGGGCGGCGTGATGGCGCTCGTTACCTCACGCGGCACGATGGATAAGGAGAATCCCGCTGTCCGTAAATATATCGCTCAGCGTGCCGATCTGCTCGGTGCTGTCCGTCTGCCCAACAACACTTTCAAAGGAAACGCGGGTACGGATGTTGTATCGGATATTCTGATTTTACAGAAACGTGACCGTATCATCGACATCGAGCCTTCATGGGTGCGTTTGGATACCGACGCAAACGGTATCACGATGAACAGCTATTTTGTCGAGCATCCCGATATGATACTCGGTGAAATGAAGATGGTATCCGGTCGCTTTGGCATGACTGCCGATTGCATCCCTTATGAGAACGCCGACCTCGGCGAGTTGCTTGATGAAGCAGTCAGCAACATCCACGGTGAAGTGACTGACTATGAACTGGACGAGGATGTGGAGGAAGATTTATCTATCCCCGCAGACCCGTCCGTCAGAAACTTCTCCTTTACGCTGGTAGACGGCAAGATCTACTTCCGTGAGAACAGTCGTATGACTCCGTTCGATGTGTCCGCGACGGCGCAGAATCGAATCAAGGGTATGATCCCGATCCGCGACAGCGTCCGCCGCTTGCTTGAAATGCAGACCGAGAACTATCCCGATGATGTGATCAAAGCGGAACAGGAACGGCTGAACACCCTATATGATAACTATACGAAAAAGTATGGCCTGATCAACTCCCGCGCCAACAACTCTGCTTTCTCGATGGACAGCTCCTATTCGCTGATTTCATCCTTAGAGGTGATCGACGAGGAGGGTAATCTGGAGCGCAAGGCGGATATTTTCACCAAGCGTACCATCCGACCGCATGAGCCGATCACCTCGGTAGATACCGCGTCGGAGGCACTCGCTGTGTCTATGGCGGAACGCGCAAGAGTAGATATGGATTTCATGTCCGAGCTGTCCGGACTGTCCGAAGAAAAACTGTATGAGGATCTGAAAGGTGTCATCTTCCTGAATCCCCTTTATGGCTTTGGCAACAACCACGAGGCGAAATATCTGACAAGCGATGAATACCTTTCCGGTAATGTCCGTGAAAAGCTCAGGGTCGCTTTTCAGTCGGCACAGCTCTATCCGCAGGACTACGCCGTGAATGTGGAAGCGTTACGGAAGGTTCAGCCGGAGGACTTGAAAGCCTCTGAGATTTCCGTCCGACTCGGTGCGACATGGCTGCCGGTCGAGGACGTTCAGGACTTTGTTTACCAGCTTCTTGATACCCCTTACTATGTGCGGTGGAAGATGAAGGTTCACTATTCACCCATCACAGGTGAATGGAATATGGAGAACAAGACCTATGACCGCACCAATGTCAAAGCGTATAAAACCTACGGTACCGACAGGATCAACGCCTACCAGATCATCGAGCAAACACTGAATCTGAAGGACGTTCGCATCTATGATTACGAGGAAGATCCTTTTGGTAAGAAGAAGGCTGTTCTGAACAAAAAAGAAACTGCTATCGCTCTTGCCAAGCAGGAGCAGATCAAACAGCAGTTTCAGGAATGGATCTGGTCAGATCCCAGCCGCCGAGAGCGGCTTTGCAATTTGTATAACGAGAAATTCAATAACACCCGCCCGAGAGAATATGACGGCTCCCATATAGACTTTGTGGGGATGAACCCCGAAATCGAACTCAGAGAGCACCAGCGTAACGCTGTCGCACATATCCTTTACGGCGGAAATACGCTGCTTGCACACGCGGTCGGCGCGGGCAAGACCTACGAGATGGCAGCCGCGGCGATGGAGAGCAAACGCCTCGGCTTGTGTAACAAATCCCTGTTTGTTGTGCCGAATCACCTGACCGAACAATGGGCAGCAGAGTTTTTACAGCTCTATCCCGCGGCGAATATCCTTGTCGCTACCAAAAAGGATTTTGAGCGAAAGAACCGCCGCCGTTTCTGCGGCAGGATCGCCACCGGTGACTATGATGCGGTTATTATCGGTCATACGCAGTTTGAAAAAATCCCTATCAGCCAAGAGCGTCAGATTATGATGTTGCAGGCACAGCTTGATGAGATCACCGAAGGTATTGAATCGCTCAGCCGAAACAGAGGGGATAACTTTACCGTAAAACAGCTTGAAAAGAGCCGCCGTTCCATAAAGGCTAAACTGGAAAAGCTTGAAGCACAAGACCGCAAGGATGACGTTGTGACCTTTGAAGAACTCGGCGTTGATCGCTTGTTTATTGACGAAAGCCACTATTACAAGAACCTTTATCTTTATACCAAGATGAGAAATGTCGGCGGTATCGCACAGACGGAGGCGCAGAAATCATCCGATCTCTTTATGAAGTGCCGCTATCTGGATGAACTGACCGGCAGCCGTGGAACAGTGTTCGCAACGGGTACGCCGATCAGTAATTCTATGGTAGAGCTTTATACGATTCAGCGGTATTTGCAGTATGAAACGCTTGTAAAAAACGATCTCCAGTTCTTCGATTCGTGGGCTTCAACCTTTGGTGAGACCATCACAGCGGTTGAGCTGACGCCCGAAGGTACAGGCTACCGAGCCAAGACGCGCTTTGCGAAGTTCTATAATCTGCCTGAGTTGATGTCGATGTTCCGTGAGGTCGCGGATATCCAGACTTCGGATATGCTGAACCTTCCCGTCCCGAAAGCAAACTACCACAATATCGCTGTGAAACCGTCCGAAATGCAAAAGGAAATGGTCGCTGGACTCGGTGAGAGAGCTGAGAAAATTCGCGGCGGTCAAGTCGATTCCTCGGAGGATAATATGCTGAATATCACTAACGACGGCAGAAAGCTGGCGCTGGATCAGCGATTGCTTAATCCGATGTTGGAGGATTTTGACGGCAGTAAGGTCAATGCCTGCGTGGATAATGTGTATCGGATATGGGATGAAACTGCCGATCAACACTCGGCGCAGCTTTTGTTCTGTGACCTTTCTACTCCGAAAGGTGAGGGCGAGTTTTCCGTCTATACGGACATCCGCAAGAAGCTGATCGAGCGTGGAATCCCCGAAGATCAGATCGCCTTTATTCACGACGCTAAGACCGAAACGCAGAAGCTCGACCTGTTCCGTAAAGTCAGGAAGGGCGAGATCAGAGTGCTGCTTGGCTCGACGGCAAAGATGGGCGCAGGTACTAATGCTCAGAACAAACTTATCGCCCTGCATGATCTCGACTGCCCGTGGCGACCATCTGATCTGGAGCAGCGATCCGGCAGAATCATTCGTCAGGGCAACGAGAATCCCGAAGTACATATCTACCGATATGTCACCGAGGAAACATTTGATGCGTATCTTTATCAGCTCGTTGAGGGTAAACAAAAGTTTTGCGCTCAGATCATGACATCCAAAACTCCTGTCCGTACTGCCGAGGACGTTGACCAAACGGCGCTGTCCTATGCCGAGATCAAGATGCTTGCCACCGGTAATCCATATATCAAAGAGAAGATGGATCTGGATATCCAAGTCCAAAAGCTCCAGATGATCAAGGCGGGATTCCTATCCGAAAAGTATGATTTGGAGGATAAGATCATCAAGTATTATCCCGAGAAGATCGCTTTTTATACCGGCTTGATCGACGGCTTAAAACAGGATATTGAAGTAGCGAAGAAGCACCCGAGATCTACCGACGATACGTTTGTCGGCATGGAGATTCAGGGTGCTTTTTTTGATGATAAGGCTAAGGCAGGACAAGCGATCCTTGACGCTTGCAAGTCGATGAAATCGTCCAACGCTTTCCAGCTCGGCTCTTATCGCGGCTTCAATATGGAGATGTATTTTGATACAGTCGGAAGAGAATACGGTATTCGTCTCAAAGGCAGGGTAGCCCATGATGTCAAGCTCGGCGTCGATGTTCACGGCAATATCACACGACTGGATAATGCACTGGACGGCATGGAGAAGCGTTTGGAGAGGGCTGTGTCAGACCTTGAAAACATCCAAAAACAGTTTGAAACCGCTAAGGTCGAAGTACAAAAGCCCTTTGCACAGGAGGAAGAACTGCGGACAAAAACAGCTCGTTTGAATGAGCTGAACGCCCTTTTGGACGTAGATAAACGCGACAATGAGTTTGTCGGCGGTGAGCAAGCTGATGTCGGTGACGACGTCCCCGACCGTCAGAACAACAGACGCGATGCACGATGAAACAATAGTAATACACGATTATAGAAATGGAGGCATTAGAAATGTCATGAAAAAATATGTAGAACCGGAGATGGTAGCTCGGGCTCGGCAGATGGATCTGCTGACCTATCTCAGATTGTATGAGCCGGAAGAACTCGTCAAAATTGCTCCCGATGTTTATTCGACCCGCACCCATGACAGCCTGAAAATATCTAATGGCGCGTGGATGTGGTGGACGCAGGGATACGGCGGTTACACGGCTCTGGACTATCTGATCAAGGTCAAGGGCAAGCCGTTTGTCGATGCCGTAGAGCTGCTCTGCGGTGAGCGGGCGCGTCAGCCCCCTGCCGCAGTAATTACCCCAAAAACGAAAAAGCCAAAGACAAAACAACCGTTGTTACTGCCCAAGAAAGCACCCGACAATTACATAGCGCTCCGTTATCTCTGTTCACGCGGGATAGACAAAAGGATCGTTGATGAGTGTATCACCAGAGGTATGATCTACGAGAGCCTACCGTATCACAGCGTCATCTTTGTTGGCTACGACAATACCAACACGCCGCGGTATGCAGGCTTTCGGGCGACCAACGGCGAGCGCGTTTTGGGTGACTGTTCGGGCAGTGATAAGCAATATTCCTTTCGACTGGCGGACGGTAACGGCGATTCCGTTCANNNTGGGCGGCGAGGATTATCATCAATACAATATGATTTCCCTGTCTGGGGTGTATGCTCCGAGCAAGAATCCCGGGCAGGGACGAACTCCCGCTGTCCTCGATCGTTATCTGGAGCAGCACCCGAATACAAAGAATATCGTGATCCATTTTGATAACGATTCCAAAGGCAGAGCAGCCGAAAAGGTCATAGAAAACAAATTGAAAGACAGATACAAAGTCGTTGATTTTCCACCGCCGAGCGGTAAGGATTTCAACGACTTTTTGTGTTTGTATCGCCGAAAACAATTATCAAAAAACCGTTACCAAGGAAGGTGAAAAACAATGAATATCAAGATTTATCAAATCAATACCGACCGTGATGACCCTGTTAAGAGGCGCATTTTTCAGAGCCTTGAAGCTCTCGAAAAGATATTCAAGAGCAAAGAAATCAAGAGCGATCTCTATGATAAGGTCTTCGACGGCGACGTGGATTGCTATTCGCTGAATGACATATTCCGCAAATCCAATCTCGATCATCCCGAAGGCTATCGCGGCAGATCAATGTCCGTATCGGACGTCGTCGAAATTGTCGAGGCTCCCGAAGGGATAGAAAAGGGCTGCTTTTTCGT
>OMTA01000114.1 GCA_900313895.1 uncultured Eubacteriales bacterium
TGAAGGTGTTGAACATATCATGCTCGGTGATGCCGCCCTTCTCCTGAATGAGCTTGAAGATCGGCAGGATCCGCACGGCGTCCTTGTTGATCTTCGCGCACAGTCCGTCGGGGATAGAGCGCGGGATGTTCTCGTAAAAACCGCCGCCGGTGATATGGGAGATACCCTTGACCTGTACTTCATCGAGAAGCGCGAGGACAGGCTTGACGTAGATCTTGGTCGGGGTGAGCAGGGTCTCGCCCACGCTCTTGCCGCCGAGGGCTTCGACAGGAGTCTTGATATCGGCGTGCTCGACGTCGAACACCTTTCTGACCAGCGAGAAGCCGTTAGAATGAACGCCGCTCGAGGGCAGGGCGATGACAACGTCGCCGACCGCCATCTTTGTATTGTCGATGATCTTCTCCTTATCGACCACGCCGGTGCTGTAGCCCGCGAGATCGTACTCATTTTCGGGATAGAAGCCGGGCATCTCGGCAGTCTCGCCGCCGATCAATGCCGCGCCGGACTGAACACAGCCCTCGGCAACGCCCTTGACGATATCGGCGATCCGCTCGGGAACGTTCTTGCCGCAGGCGATATAATCGAGGAACACCAGCGGCTTTGCGCCGACGCAAACGATATCATTGACGCACATCGCGACGCAGTCGATGCCGACGGTGTCGTGTTGGTCCATCAGAAACGCCAGCTTGAGCTTTGTACCGACGCCGTCGGTGCCGCTGACCAGCACGGGCTTTTTGATGCCCTCAAGGTCAAGCTCGAACAAGCCGCCGAAGCCGCCGACGTCCGAGCAGACGCCCTTTGTCGCGGTGCGCGCGACGTGCTGTTTCATCAGCTCGACCGCTTTATAGCCCGCGGTGATATCCACGCCCGCCGCTGCGTAAGCGTCTGATTGAGAATTCTGTATCATATAATCTGCCTTTCTGCTCATTTCAAGAGCATTTATAAGAAAATCACGCGCGTTATACTAGTTTTCAATAGAAAGAAGACAATTATTATCGAGGATGGTTTTCGCAAGACGAGGCGAAGGACGCCGCTAGGCTGGCGCCTAGCAAGGACGACAACGAAGTATTGCGGAAAGCAGACCGATAAGAATGTCGGGTTTTTATTGAAAAATAGTATTACTCTTCGCCGTCCCAGCAATAGGTGCAAAGGTCGTTTTTATCCATGCCGATCGCCTTGACGATGCCGTCGAGCGACTGGAAATCCAGCGACGCGAATTTCAGCTTTTCGCAAATGGTCTTTCTGAGATTTTTGCCGCGTTCGGTCGAGCCGTCGGAATACTCCTTGATATGGTTGAAGCCCTCTTCGCCCTCAAGCTCCATGATCACTCTTCTGGCGATCAGCTCCATATCGGAGGTCGATCGGGAGAAGTTGAGGAACTTGCAGCCGAACATGATCGGCGGGCAGGCGGAGCGCATATGGACGCTCTTCGCGCCGTTTTCGTAGAGGAACTCGACGGTCTGGTACCGCGGACGATGCTGTCGTCGACAAACAAAAGGTTTTTGTCCTTGATCAGATCGTAGACGGGGATCTGCTTCATTTTGGCGATCTTGTTGCGGTCGGTCTGGCGCGCGGGCATGAACGAGCGCGACCAGGTCGGGGTGTATTTGATGAACGCGCGCGCGAAGGGCTTTCCGCTCTGATTGGCGTAGCCGATCGCATGGGGCGTTCCGGAATCCGGCACCCCGCCGACATAGTCGATGTCAAGCTCGCCCAGATTCTCTTTGTCGTTATCCGCCATGATCCTGCCGTTGATATAGCGCATCGCCTCGACGTTGAGTCCCTCGTAGGTCGAGGTGGGATAGCCGTAGTAGCTCCAGAGGAAGGAGCAGATGCGCTTTTTCTTCAGCGGCTCGCGCATGGTCTCGCAGCTGTCGGGGGTCAGGACGACGATCTCGCCGGGGCCGAGCTCTTTGTAGTCTTCGTAACCGAGCTTCTGGTACGCGAAGTTCTCGAACGATACGGCAAAGCCGCAGTCGCCCTTGCCGATGACGACCGGTAATCGACCGACCTTATCGCGGGCGGTTCTGGTCGATCAGCGCCGAGAGCAGCTCGGTGGAATTGATCCTGCCGCCGGTCATCGCGTCAAAGTGACCGCCGGAAGACTGAAAATACTTGTCGATCAGCTCGTCGGCGTTGTTGATGATACCGACGTTGCAGATCGCGTAGGTGCCGAGATGTGAGCGGATGAGCATCGGCTGGGGATCGCTGTCCGAGATAACGCCGATCGCGGATGTGCCGCTCATCTCGTCGAAAATATGCTCAAATTTGGTACGGAAGGGCGCGTTCTCGATGTTGTGGATCTTGCGCTGCAATCCGATCTCTTTATCATATGCCGCCAAACCTCCGCGGCGGGTTCCGAGGTGCGAATGATAGTCGACGCCGAAGAATACATCCATCATGCAGTCCTCATGCGACGCTATTCCGAAAAAACCTCCCATAGTTCATATACCTCCATTATCAGTCAGGAGTGAGAAGTGAGGAGTGAGGAGTTAAGGGAAACGCTGACGCGTTTTGAATCATATAGGAATCGGGTGTGGGCGCAGCCCGCCATCCATTTCTAATTTCTAACTCCTAATTCCTAATTCTTACAGCCTTTCTGATATACCTTTATCTTTTTCTAATACCGCCGCGGCGTCGGTGCGACGCTTATTGTCGAGCTTTTCGGCGAGAGCGCTGTCCTCGACCGCGAGGATCTGCGCCGCCAGAAGCGCCGCGTTCGCGCCGCCGTTCAAAGCGACGGTCGCCACCGGGATACCGGTCGGCATCTGGACGGTCGCGAGCAGCGCGTCCATGCCGTCCTGCGCGCCGCCCTTGCAGGGCACGCCGATGACCGGCAGGGTCGTATTAGCCGCCAAAGCGCCGGCAAGATGCGCCGCCATACCGGCAAAGGCGATGATCGCGCCGAAGCCGTTTTCGCGGGCGTTCAAAGCGAAGTCGCGCGCCTCGACAGGCGTTCTGTGCGCGGAATAAACGTGGGCTTCAAAGGGGATATCCAGGGCGCGCAGCATATCCGTCGCCTTTTTGGCAATCGGAAGATCGCTGTCAGAGCCCATAATGATCGCTATTTTTTTCATATATTCCTCCAAATCTGTAGCGGAAGAGCCTGTGCTTCTCCCTTGTGACCGCAGGTCACCCGATAGCGCCGCAGGCACTACACTAACTAACGACTAAAAACTACCAACTACCGACTGGTCTCACTTCATCGCGGAGCTTTTGTCCTTCTGGATGACGTCGTGGGCGCCGCCCTCGACGATCGAGGTCGCGGAAACGAGCGTCAGCTTCGCTTTCTGCTGTAATTCGCGGATGGTCAGCGCGCCGCAGTTGCACATGGTCGACTTGACCTTGGAGAGCGACAGCGCAACGTTGTCCTTTAATGCGCCTGCGTAGGGAACCAGTGAATCGACGCCCTCTTCGAAGCTGAGCTTTTTGTCGCCGCCGAGGTCGTAGCGCTGCCAGTTGCGCGCGCGCTGGGAACCCTCGCCCCAGTACTCTTTGTAATAGGTACCGTTGATGCTGACCTTGTTGGAGGGGCTTTCGTCAAAGCGGGCGAAATATCTGCCCAGCATGATGAAGTCCGCACCCATCGCAAGGGCTAAGGTGATATGGTGGTCATAGACGATACCGCCGTCGGAGCAGACGGGGATATAGACGCCTGTTTCTTCATAATACTTATCTCTCTCGGCACAAACCTCGATCAGCGCGGTCGCCTGGCCGCGTCCGATACCCTTGGTCTCGCGGGTGATACAGATCGAACCGCCGCCGATACCGACCTTGATGAAGTCGGCGCCGCTCTCGGCGAGGAAGCGGAAGCCCTCTGCGTCGACAACGTTGCCCGCACCGACCTTGACGCTGTCGCCGTAATGCGCGCGGATCCAGTCGATGGTCAGCTTCTGCCACTCGGAAAAGCCCTCGGAGGAATCGATGCACAGGACGTCCGCGCCCGCTTCGATCAACGCGGGAACGCGCTCGGCGTAGTCGCGGGTGTTGATACCTGCGCCGACGACGTAACGCTTGTGGGCGTCGAGCAGCTCGTTAGGGTTCGCCTTATGGCTGTCGTAGTCCTTGCGGAATACAAAGTAGCAGAACTTGCCGTCCTTGGTGATGATCGGCAGAGAATTGAGCTTGTGATCCCAGATGATGTCGTTCGCCTCGGAGAGGGTGATGCCCTCGTAGGCGAAGATCAGCTTATCGAAGGGGGTCATGAAGGTCTCGACCTTCTCAGACTTATCCATGCGGCTGATACGATAGTCGCGGCTGGTGACAACACCCAAGAGCTTGCCCTCGGAGGAGCCGTCCTCGGTCACAGCTAAGGTCGAGTGACCGGTGCGCTCGGTGATCGCGATGACGTCGGCAAGGGTCGCATCGGGACGGATGTTGCTGTCGCTCTTGACAAAGCCCGCCTTGTAGCTCTTTGCGCGGCGTACCATCGCCGCCTCGTCCTCTACGCTCTGGGAGCCGTAGATGAAGCTCACGCCGCCCTGAGTCGCCAGAGCGACCGCGAGGCGATCGCCGGATACCGCCTGCATGATCGCGGATACCAGCGGGATGTTCATGGTGATCGCGGGATCCTCGCCCTTCTTGTACTTGACAAGGGGTGTTTTGAGGGTGACGTTAGCGGGGATACACTCGCTGGACGAATAGCCCGGGATCAGCAGATATTCGTTAAAAGTATGCGCCGGTTCATTAATGAAAGTAGCCATAGATTATATTATCCTTTCCTCTTTGGTCTCGCAGTAAACACAGCGATACACCTTATTTTCTTTATCTGTCAGCTTGAAAACATGGTCAAGCTCCTGCTCCGTTGTTGTGATACAGCGGGGATTTTTACATTTGATGACGTTCGTAAGGATGGAGGGCATCTGGATCGTCATCTTCTCGGCGAGGACGCCGTTTTTGATGATATTGACGGTCGCGTCGGGATCGATATAGCCGATGACGTCGATATTGACGGGGATATCCGCGTCGATCTTGATGATGTCCTTCTTGCCCATCTTCTTGCTGTTGACGTTCTTGATGATCGCGACCGAGCATTCCAGCTCGTCGAGGTTCAACAACTCATAGAGCTTCATGCCCTTGCCCGCGGAGATATGGTCGATGACGATACCGTTTTGGATCGAGTCGATATTCATATGGTGCCCGCCTCCTTCAACAGCTTTAAGATCAGCGCCATGCGCATATATTTTCCGTTTAAGACCTGCTTGAAGTAGCAGGCTCGAGGATCGTCGTCGATCGCGACGGAGATCTCGTTGACTCTCGGCAGCGGGTGCATGATGCTCAAAGAGGGCTTGGCGTTCTTCAGCTTTTCCGGGGTGAGGATGTAGCTGTCTTTGAGGCGGAGGTAATCCTCCTCGTTGAAGAAACGCTCTCTTTGCACGCGCGTCATATAGAGGATATCGAGATCGGGCATCGCGCCCTCAAGGTCGGTGGTCTGGATATAGGGGATGCGCTTTGCCTTGAGTACGTCGCGCTTGACGTAGCTGGGGACTTTTAACTCCTCAGGGGAGATCAAAACAAATTTGATATTGTGATAACGCGACATCGCGTTGATCAGCGAATGGACGGTGCGGCCGAATTTCAGATCGCCGCACAGACCGATGGTCAGGTTATCGAAGCCGCCTTTCTCGCGATGGATGGTCAAGAGATCGGCGAGGGTCTGGGTCGGGTGACAATGGCCGCCGTCGCCCGCGTTGATGACGGGGATCTTAGCCGCTCTTGCCGCAACCAGCGCCGCGCCCTCTTTCGGATGGCGCATCGCGATGATGTCCGCGTAGCAGGAAACGGTCTTGGCGGTATCGGCGACGGATTCGCCCTTTGCCGCGGAGGATGCGCCCGCCGAGCTCATCGAGATGACCTGACCGCCCAGCTCGTACATCGCCGCCTCAAAGCTCATCCTGGTTCTGGTGGACGGCTCAAAGAACAGCGTCGCGAGTTTTTTGTGGTTGCAGACATCCTGATATTTCACGGGGTTTTCGATGATATCGTTCGCGACGGCGATCAGATCGTCAAGCTCCTGCGTACTCAGATCGAGTACGTCGATGACGGATCTCATGCCTTGCCTCCGATCCAGCTTTCGTCGGAGGGATTGTTGCGGAATTTGATCAGTCTTTGAACGTCCTCCGCTTTGATGTAGCCGTCCTCGGCGGCGACCTTCGCGATCACATCGAAATCGGTCAGGCTGATATTTTTGACGTCGGCTGCCGAAAGTCGATCAAGACCCTTCTGCATACCGTAGGTGAAGATAGAAACGATACCCAGTACCTCGGCGCCCGCCTCGCGGAGAACGTCGACGACCTCGAGTACCGAGCCGCCGGTCGAGATCAGATCCTCGACGACGACGACCTTCTGGCCTTTTTCAAGTCTGCCCTCGATCTGGTTCTGTCTGCCGTGATCCTTGTGACCGGAGCGGACGTAGCCCATCGGCAGTCCCATCAGGTGGGCGGTGATCGCCGCGTGAGCGATGCCCGCGGTGGAGGTGCCCATCAGCACCTCGGCATCGGGATAGTTTTCCTTGATCAACTCTGCCAGTCCGCTCTCGACATCCATGCGCACCTCAGGATCGCTGAGGGTCAGACGGTTGTCGCAGTAGACGGGGCTTTTGATACCGCTCGCCCATGTGAACGGCTCTTCCGGGCGGAAAAAGACCGCCTTTATCTTTAATAAATCCTTTGCGATTTTGATATTCAGATCCATGTTTTTCTCCTTAATCTACAAATTCAGCAACGCAGCGTCTGTATGCGGCTACGGGGTCGTCAGCCTGAGTGATCGGACGTCCGACGACAATGTAGTCCGATCCGATCTCCTTTGCCGCGGCGGGGGTCATCACGCGCTTCTGGTCGCCGACTTCGCCGTCCGCGAAGCGAACGCCCGGGGTGACGGTGAGGAATTTTTCACCGCAGGCAGCGTGTACCTTGCCGGCTTCCAGCGGCGAACAGACAACGCCGTCGAGACCGCTTTCCTGTGCGCACTTTGCGTAGTGCATGACGACCTGATCGATCGGCTCTTTGATCAAGAGATCGTTTTCCATCGCCTCCTGATCCGTCGAGGTCAGCTGTGTGACCGCGATCAAGAGAGGACGCGTGCCGTCGGGGCGGGTCAAGCCTTCGAGGGCGGCTTTCATCATCGCCTTTGTACCGCCGGCGTGGAGGTTGGTGATATCCACATCGAGGTCGGAGAGGACTGCCATCGCCTTCTTGACGGTATTGGGGATATCGTGGAGCTTTAAGTCGAGGAAGATCTTGTGTCCTCTTTTCTTGATCTCACGCACGATCGACGGGCCTTCCGCGTAATACAGCTCCATGCCGATCTTGACAAACGGTTTTCTGCCCTCGTTTTTGAACTTGTCGATGTTGCGGCCGGACTGGAAGCCAAACTGCTGGAAGACCTTGAACGGGGTCTCGATATTGAGACAGTTGACATTCATGATGCCGGTCTG